>JAZSKG010000075.1:0-9104 GCA_045534735.1 Candidatus Stercoripulliclostridium sp. | reverse complement strand
TATCGCGTTATTCTAGCGAACTGCTTTGAAAAACAAAAAATCCACTCGGTCGTTTACTTCTATGTAAAGTCGGTCGCGGATTTTTTTATTTTCCTTCGTATTTCATCTAAACTAACGCGTTTTACATAGACCTTGTTTAGGTGAGAAAAAATCAAACATAACCTTTTTAATATCGCGCTATTTAGGCGACCTGCTTTGCAAAAGACAATCTACATGCGGGTCACGTACTTTATTGTTAGAACTATAACGATTTCAATATATGGAAAATTAATTAGAATAAAAATTAATTTATATCTTGACATCCTAAAATAATGGGAATATAATTGCAGTATGAAAAAGTCATTTAACGCTAACTTTTATGCTTTTTATTACTTTTACCGCAAGTCGGTATAGTTTTGCGTGGGGCTTTTTTGAAGCAATATAAAACATTAAGAACCACGCAATATGGCGTGGTTTTTTAATATAAAACAGGAGTATAAATTATGATAGTAACAATCAAGAATCAGTATGACAAGAAAGAGTTTGATAAATTAGTCGCTTGGATTAAATCCTTAGGATTAGATACCCACGTATCAAGTGGCGCTAATGCAACCGTAATCGGACTTATAGGTGACACCTCCAAAGTGGATATGGAATTGTTACATTCTTTGGAAATCGTTGAAGCAGTTACCAGAATTCAAGATCCATTTAAGAATGCAAATCGTAAGTTTCACCCCGAAGACAGCATAATTGACGTTAAGGGTGTAAAATTCGGAGGAACTCACTTCCCAATAATTGCTGGTCCTTGTAGTGTTGAAAGTGAAAAACAAGTTATAGAAATCGCTAAAGCCGTCAAAGAAGCGGGTGCAACCATGCTTCGTGGTGGAGCATTTAAGCCCCGTACTTCTCCATACGCATTCCAAGGAATGGGCGTAGATGGTATTAAAATTTTAAAGAAGGCAAGGGAAGAAGTAGGTCTACCCATTGTTACCGAAATAATGTCGGAAAAATTCATTGATGCATTTGAAGACGTTGATATGGTTCAAATTGGCGCTCGTAACATGCAAAACTTTGATCTTCTTAAAGCAGTTGGTCGTTTGAATAAACCCGTACTTCTAAAACGTGGCCTTGCAAATACCATCCAAGAATGGTTAATGAGTGCAGAATACATTATGAGTGAAGGTAATGAAAATATTGTACTTTGCGAACGTGGTATTAGAACTTTTGAACCATATACTCGTAACACTCTAGACCTTAGTGCAATACCGATTCTAAAAGAAAAGACCCATTTACCGGTAATAGTAGACCCATCACATGCAAGTGGTTTATCTAGACTTGTTAAACCTATGAGTTTAGCATCTGTTGGCGCCGGTGCAGATGGCTTAATCATAGAAGTTCACAATAACCCTGCAAAAGCACTTTGTGATGGTGCACAATCATTGCGCCCCGAGCAATTTGCAGACGTTGTTAAAGCAATAGACGTAATGTTGCCTCTTGTAAATAAGGAGAGATAAAATGAAAGTTGGAGTTGTTGGTCTAGGATTAATTGGTGGTTCGCTTGCAAGACAAATAATGCGCAATACCGAACACACTGTTCTTGCCTATGATATCAGTGACGAGGTATTAAAGAAAGGTGCTCTTCTTAATGCATATCACGAGATATTGGATATAAACGCACCTGTAATAGACGTTGATATTTTACTAATCGCAACAAATCCTAGAGCAACCCTAAAAATTCTTGATAGCATAGTTCCACGCATTAAGAGTGGAGCCATTATTATGGACTGCGCCGGAATAAAAAAGGACGTCATAAAGAAGATGGAATCTCTTAAGAAAACCAGAGAAGACGTATTCTTTGTTGGTGGACACCCAATGGCAGGAAGAGAGTTTTCAGGTGTATCTCACTCAACGGCAACGCTTTTTGAAAAGGCCTATATTATTTTAACGCCCGTTGACATGGATGACATATGTGCATTAGAAAGAATGAAAGAGTTCTTTAAAGAGGTGAAGTGCGAGGGTATAACAATTTCCGGTTATGACAAACACGATAAAATCATTGCTTATACCTCACAACTTGCCCACGTGGTTTCCTCGTCATACATAAAGAATCCTTTGTCAAGCGAACACGTAGGATATTCTGCGGGGTCGTTTAGGGACTTAACTAGGGTAGCAAAACTTAATGCACCCATGTGGACGGAACTCTTTTTAGCAAATAAAAAATATCTTCTTGAAGCCATAGACGATATTCAACTTCGCATTAGTGAATATAGGGATGCCATAGAAAATGATGATGAAGAAAAACTAATGGAACTACTACAAGATGGCACCGATAAAAAAGAAATAGCCGACAAAAAGGCAAGGGAAAAAAGACAATGAACGTGACCGTAAAAAACGGAAGTCTAAAAGGAGAAGTTCTTATACCTTCTTCTAAATCAGTAGCGCATCGCATGATAATAGCGAGTGTCATCTCGGGCACTCGTATTTCCGTTTTAGGGAACCTAAAATCCAAAGATATTGTTGCAACTCTTGACTGTATGGAGATGCTTGGCGCGACCGTTTTGCGTAATAACGACGGTGCTATAATAGATGCTAGTAATCTAAAAGTAAAGGGTAATATTTTTGACGTAAACGAGAGTGGATCCACAATGCGCTTCCTTCTTCCCTTGCTTCCTGTTTATATGGATGAGTTTAAAATGCTAGGAAGAGGTAGAATAGGAGAAAGACCTATTAGTGCTTTAAGAAAGGCAATGGGCGATTGTGGAGTGACGGTTGACAGCGACTTTTTACCGGCAAACGTAAGTGGTACATATGCCTCAAATAATTTTTCCGTTGATGCTGGGGTTTCTAGCCAATTTGTGACAGGGCTACTGTTTACACTTATGGCACTAGGTGGAGGAACGTTAAAGATTGAGGGCGAACTTACCTCAAAAGGATACGTTAACGTTACCCTTGGCGTGTTAGAAAAATTTGGAGTGTCGGTAGAGTACGGTAATGGTATTTATAAACTTTCACGTTTAGAAGACACTACTGTTCCTAAAGAAGTGGTGGTGAACGGCGACTGGTCCAGTGCTTGTTTCTGGATTGTTCAAGGAGTGCTTGGTGGAGATATAACCATAAAGGGACTAGAGTATCCAGACCACCAGCCCGATAGCATAATACTCTCCGTCATAAAAGAGATGGGTGGGGACGTGACCTATAACAATGATTCCGTTAGAGCAAGAAAGAGTGATCTTAAGGCAATTAATTTTGATGCTGACGGTTCTCCAGATATAGTTCCCATTCTTGCAGTTGCTTGCGCGCTGGCAGAGGGTGTTTCCACTATAACTGGAACAAGACGCTTGAGACTAAAAGAGAGTGACAGAGTAAAAGCAGTTACGGATATGCTTTCCAATTGTGGAGTAAAAGTTGAGAGTGGAGAAAACTACATTAAAATTTGGGGAACCAAGGAAATAAGTGGTGGAACTATTGATTCTCAAAACGACCATAGAATTGCTATGAGTGGTATGGTTCTTGGCTCAACGTCAAAGGACGATATTATAGTTAACGGAGTAGAATGTGTAGCAAAATCATACCCCGACTTTTTAAAAGACTTTGAAATTTTAGGTGGCAAATATGAATAATCTAAAAGTTGAAATTTACGGCGAATCTCACGCAGAAAAAATAGGAGTAATCATAGGTGGCATACCGAATGGGGCCTCTATTGACCTTAATAAAATAGAAGAAATGCTTTCAAGACGTGGCGCAACGCGTACGCCATGGTCCACCCCAAGACTGGAAAAAGACGAGGCGGTTTTCCTTAGAGGACTAGAGGGTGGACTTGTAAGCGGTGAGATAGAAGCAGTAATTTACAACAAGAATACACGCCCACAAGATTATAGTAACGTTAAGGTTGTGCCTCGTCCCTCGCACGCCGATTACGTATCCTACGTTAAGTATGGTTTAATACCTAGTGGTGGTGGAAAATGGAGTGGTAGAATGACTGCTCCTCTTTGCATTGCAGGAGCAATAGCAAAAGACTTGCTTGAGCGTGAAGGCGTAAGAATGGGCGCCTATATTTCAAGTATTGGTAGCATAAACGGAAAGTCATACAAAACCTCGCAAGTAGACGTTGACGAGATAGACAAGTGCCACAAAGAGGTTTTGCCTACGCTTTCTGGTAGCGAAGAAATGGTAAAAGAAGTTATGAACGCAAAGGAAAACGGTGACTCCGTAGGTGGTACCGTTGAGTGCTTAATAGAAGGTCTTCCGTTAGGACTTGGCGATAACCTTTTTGAAGGAATGGAAAGCGCCATTTCCTTGTTGGTGTTTGGTGTCCCCGGTGTAAAGGGCATAGAGTTTGGTAGTGGTTTTGACCTCGCTAAAATGAGAGGCTCGGAAGCAAACGATGCTTTTGGGGTTAAAGGGGGTAACGTCATAACCTTATCTAACAATTCCGGTGGAATTAACGGTGGGCTTACTAATGGTATGCCTTTAACTTTAAGGGTGGCATTAAGACCTACGCCATCTATAGCAAAAGAGCAAAAGAGTGTAAATCTTGTTACTATGCAAGAAGAAAAAATTGCCGTAAAAGGTAGACATGATGCATGCATAGTACCAAGGGCCGTTGCAGCAATTGAGAGTGCCGTTGCCATTGCCGTATACGATAAACTTTTAGAATACAAGGGTAACTAAGTTATGGAATTAAAAGGAAATTATTTTGTAACCGGTAGAAGTTTGCCACATACGATGAGTCCTGATATATACGTTAGGTTGGGGCTCAATTATGGTGTAAAAGAATTTCCTAAAGAGGAAGATTTTATTGCTTGGGTTAAGGCAGGAAATTACGATGGCTTTAACGTAACCATACCTTATAAGCAAACGGTTATTCCTTGCCTAGACGTTATTTCCAAAGAGGCGGAAGAAATAGGAGCCGTTAACACGGTCGTAAAAAAAGATGGAAAGTTGTATGGTTATAATACCGACTGCTATGGACTTTCTAAAAGTATGATAGAAAATGGCATAGTAGTGAAAGATAAAGTAGTAGCAGTACTAGGTAGCGGTGGAACAAGCAAATGTGCCGTGTACGTATGTAAAAATGGTGGTGCAAAAGAGGTAAAGGTTTGCTCTAGGAGTGGCGACTATACCTACGATAACCTTTACGAAGACAAGAGTGTACAGGTAATCATTAACACTACTCCGGTTGGAATGTTTCCAAAAATTAATGATGAGATAGTAGCACTTGAAAGACTAGTTAACGTAGAGGCGATTTACGACGTTATATACAATCCGTTAACTACCAGTATTTGCCAAAAGGCTAAATCAATGGGGCTTGTTGCGAGCAACGGGTTAAGCATGCTAGTATACCAAGGGATTAAGGCTTATGAGTTATATACGGGAACCAAAGTAAGCGAAGAAGTATCCCAAAGTGTTTTAAATGAAATTCTTGCAGAAAAGAAAAATATCGTATTAATAGGCATGCCCGGTTCTGGTAAATCTACCTATGGCAGGCATATTGCTTTAGCACTAAATAAGGAGTTTTACGACACCGACGTAGTGTTTAAAGAGACGTTTGGCGTCACGCCTAAAGAGGTTATACTGGAAAAAGGCGAACCCACTTTTAGAGATATGGAAAGTGAAGTTGTAAGTAACCTTTCTTCAAAACTTGGTGTAGTAATTGCAACCGGTGGTGGCGCCGTTTTAAGGGAAAATAATCGCAAGTTACTTAAGGCTAACGGCACGGTTCTTTTCATTGATAGAGACGTAAACCTTCTTCCCACCAACGGAAGGCCACTTTCAAAGGAGCATGGGGTTTTAAAACTTTACGAAGAACGTGAGCCTATTTACAGAGAGATGGCAGATTTTACCATTAAGACGGATGCAACCACCATAGTAAAAGAAGCAGTAAAGGACGTTGTAGAACTTTTAAAATAAACGTTAAAAGATTATGGACACGAAACTCACATATAAAGAGGGTCTAAAAGACGGAATACCCATTGCGTTAGGATACTTCGCAGTATCCTTTGCTTTTGGAGTATCGGTCGTGAGTGGTGGGCTAGAGTGGTACGTTGCGACCATAATGTCGTTTACTAATTTAACCTCGGCAGGACAATTTGCAGGTGCTACTGTAATACTTGCAATGGGTAGTATTTTTGAGATACTTCTTACTCAAATCGTTATTAACTCGCGATATTTTCTTATGAGTATATCGCTTTCGCAAAAGTTGGATAAAGATTTTAAACTTTTGGATAGATTTTTAGTATCGTATGGCATAACGGATGAAATATTTGGCGTTGCAATATCCAAAAAGCAATCTGTATCCAAGGAATACATGTATGGGCTGATATTACTTCCCGTAATCTTTTGGACACTAGGTACGTTGACTGGTGCAATTGCAGGAAATTTCTTGCCAGAAATAATATTAAATTCGTTAAATATAGCCCTTTACGCCATGTTTATAGCCATAGTTATACCGGCTGGAATGCAAGATAAAAAGATATTCATAGTAGTAGCAATTAGCATTGGACTTTCTTGTTTATTCTACTTTGCGCCCGTACTCAACGAAATATCCAGTGGGATTTCCTACATTATTTGCGCAGTGGTTGCATCGCTAATAGGAGCAATATTCTTCCCAATAAAAGAGAAAGAAGGTACGCAAGAAGAGGAAAAGGGGGAGCAAAATGGATAAAATACTATACTCCTTCTTGATGGTATTTGCAATGGCCGTGGTGACCTATCTAATAAGGCTAATACCCATGATACTCTTCAAAAAGAAGATAAAAAATCGTTTTATAAACTCACTTTTGTATTATATTCCATATGCAGTGTTGTCTGCAATGACTTTCCCGTCCATTATATACTGCTCGGGGCACCTAATAAGTGCAGTAGTAGGAACGGCAGTTGCACTCATACTTGCATTTGCAAAGCGAAGCCTGGTTACAACGGCGCTTTTAGCATCTGGGGCTGTGCTTATAGTAGAAATAATTATCAAATTCGTATAAAACAATGCCGTGGAAAAAATCCACGGCATTTATTTATTAAAACTTTTCTTTCCCGACGAGGTAGTCAATACTGCAATCAAAGAACTCAGCAAGTACCCAGACGTCTAAAACGTTTGGAACGACAATTCCAGCCTCCCATCGTGAAATATTTGCTTGTTTGATTCCAGTTGGATTTCAAAAAAGAGCCTAGATAAAAGGCTCTTTTTGTATTAATCCGAGGTTTATTCTTCGCTTGCAGCAACCTCAATTTGTGCTTGGGATTCCATTTCTTGGGCAAGGCGTATTTCTTCACGCTTTTTGAGTGCTGCTTCGTGGACGGCTTTCTTCTTTTCTCCGGTTAGGTCGTAGAAGAAGAAGGGAATGCCGGCAGCGAGCATGCAAATGCCGTGGAATATGGTGTAGAAGGCTAGCATCCAAAGTGCAGTTTTAAGGCTATTGGTGGGGTATACCGTAAGACCTGTTACGGCGTCGGTGTAGTGGGGTTGGTAGCCAATTAAATTGTCCTTTAGTAGAATTAGGGGTGCTACTGTTTGAACTATAATGCCACTTATGGAACTACCTAGCGCTACAATCCAAGTATAACTTGCATCGTTACGCTTACCCGTTTTAGCCTCTATTCCCTCAATTATATCGGCACCAAATAGGGTGGGGAGTAGGTTGGATGCGCCATATTGGAATCCAACAAGGAACATAAAGAGGAAGAATAGTATGGTGAGGAATATGTTGGATGGGTTGCTAAATGCAAAGTAGCCAACCAAGAAGGCTAGACAGTTTATGCAAACCGAGTATATGCCGGAAGCAATATACAACGTACGCTCGCTAAATCTCTTCATTAGGGCTTTAATAATGAACATACCTACGAATGTGCCTACACCCGTGCATATTCCAAAGAATAACGTTTGTCCACTCTTTCCAAAGTAGATTATTGCAAGGAAGGGCATCATATAACTTGCAAGACCTCTAAATGCCTTTAGGAACTCGCTTAGTATAACTAAAATAGCATGTTTATTGGTAACAATAGACTTTATGTTCTTTAAGGGATTTTCCGGCTTTTTGTCGTAAGTCGTACGTTCCTTTATGAATCTTGCGCCGAGTATCATGGTTATCATTCCCACAACCGAGCAAAGTATAGCACTAACAAGATACATTACTTCGTCGTTTTTAATTAGGCCCGGTTTGCGTAGCATGCCTATTACTAGTACGACTACAAGTGGGGCAGAGTTACCAACGGCACTTACAATACTTCTCCAACTCATAATGGAATTGCGTTCTTTATCGTCGGTTGACATAACCATTGCAACCATGTTTACGGAGTTGCCAACGTTTGTTAGTCCACCATAGATAATAAATAAGATACAGAAGTATACCATAATCTTCGTAGCGCTATCACTCAAGAATCCCGGTAGATAGAACGAAAGAGAGGTAACAATGGCAAGGGGAACCGAAACTATTAAAATTAGGGGACGGAATTTACCAATCTTGGAACGGCTTCGGTCTATAACGAGTGCCATTCCAAAGGATACGAAATAGCCAACTATGCTGACAATAGAGTTAATAAGGGAAACGTGATCTTCCGTAAGAAGCCCGGCACCGACAAATGTCGTAAGGTATTCTTGACGGTAAGAACCTACCATTCCGGTTATCATAGTATAGAAAAAAGCAGAGCAAAGGAAGATTATCAGTTCCTTATTCTTTACCTGCTTTTCCTTGGGTATAACAATATTTTGTGCGTCTTCCACCAAACTTTCAACTTGAACTTCATTTGTGGTATCAGTCATGGCCGACCTCCTCTTAATGGTTAAATTATAACTAAAACCTACACCTCTGTCAATATTAAATATAAATCATAAGATTTACATTTACCTTTATTTGCTTGACTATAATTTTTAGTGGGGGTATACTACGATTAATGAACTAAGGAGATTTAAAAATGAAAGATTTTAAAGGCATTTATGCAGCACTCTTAACTCCGTTTAATGAAGACGGCACCATCAATTTTGATTCTCTTAAACTTCTTGTTGAACGCAATATAGAAGTCGGCCTTACCGGTATGTACGTTTGTGGTTCCACCGGTGAATCCGTTATGATGAGCGAAGAAGAAAGAATTTAAGTCGGATCGTAGCCATGTCGTTCTGTGACCCAAGGAGT
>JAZSKG010000074.1:0-3139 GCA_045534735.1 Candidatus Stercoripulliclostridium sp. | reverse complement strand
ATCTTGCGAACTGCATCTGAGAAGCGTCCATAAGTACCGGTGCACTTTTTGAGTGCTTCTTCAGGAGCAACACCTTTAACGGTGATTTGTTCTAGCATTTGTCCGAGACGGATAAATTCATAACCGATTACTTCGCCATCTTCATCAAGACCGATTCTGGTAACGTAACCTTCAGCCATTTCTAGGTATCTAACGCCCTTAGCTTTGGTAGAATACATAGTACCAATTTGGCTTCTTAGACCTTTACCGAGGTCTTCTAGACCAGCACCGATAGAAAGACCATTTTCACTAAATGCAGATTGGCTTCTTCCGTATACTATTTGAAGGAATAGTTCTCTCATTGCAGTGTTAATAGCATCACATACAAGGTCAGTATTAAGTGCTTCTAGGATGGTTTTGCCGGGAAGAATTTCTGCTGCCATAGCTGCAGAGTGAGTCATACCAGAGCAACCAAGAGTTTCTACAAGAGCTTCTTCTATAATACCTTCTTTAATGTTAAGGGTAAGTTTACAAGCTCCTTGTTGAGGAGCACACCAGCCAACACCGTGGGTAAGACCACTAATGTCGCTAATTTCTTTTGACTTAATCCATTTGCCTTCTTCAGGAATGGGTGCAGGACCATGGTTGGGGCCCTGATTTACCTTACACATTTTTTCAACTTCGTGAGTGTATTGCATTATTGCCTCCGTTTAATGTATTTAGTATTTATTTGATTTTAATATTTTTTGATGAGTTTAAGGTCAATTCTTTGTTTTTCATCAATCTTGATGATTCTAACCTTTACTTTGTCGCCTACGTTAACAACGTCGGTAACTTTTTCTACGCGTTCTTTGGAAAGTTTGCTAATGTGGATCATGCCGTCTTTGTTGGAAGCTATTTTAACGCTTGCGCCAAATTGTCCTTTATCGTTTTCCATGATCTTTACAACGGTGCCGTCAAACTCTTCACCAACTTCATATTCGCGAACGATATCTTCAACGATTTGACGTGCGCTTGCTATAGCATCAGCATCACTTGAAGCAATAAAAATGGTGCCGTCGTCGCTGATATCAATTTTTACACCGGTGTCTTCAATAATCTTATTGATGGTCTTTCCACCACTACCTATAACCTCGCGAATCTTATCGGGATTAATGGAGAATGAAACAATCTTAGGTGCCCACTTGCTTAGTTCTTTTCTGGGAGCAGGAAGAACCTCTAGCATCTTGCCAAGGATGTGTAGTCTGCCTTGTCTTGCTTGTTCAAGAGCACGGGTAAGAATTTCACGGTTGATACCCTTAATCTTAATATCCATTTGGATAGCGGTGATGCCTTCTTCGGTACCAGCAACTTTAAAGTCCATATCGCCAAAGAAGTCTTCTATGCCTTGAATGTCGGTTAAGATGTGAAGTTTATCGTTTACGTCATCTTTAATAAGACCCATAGCAACACCGGCAACAGGAGCCTTAATTGGAACACCTGCGTCCATTAGTGCAAGGGTGGAACCACATACAGATGCTTGAGAAGTGGAACCGTTGGAACTAATAACTTCGGAAACTGTTCTAATAGCATAAGGGAAGAACTCTTCACTGGGAAGAACGGGTTCAAGAGCGCGTTCTGCTAGAGCGCCGTGTCCTATTTCACGTCTACCGGGGCTACGTAAGGGCTTTGCTTCGCCAGTGCTGTAACCAGGCATGTTGTAGTGGTGAATATATCTCTTGAATACTTCGTCATCAAGACCTTCAAGTTTTTGTGCTTCGGAAATAGTGCCAAGGGTTGCGGTCGTAAGAACTTGAGTTTGACCTCTAGTAAATACAGCAGAGCCGTGTACTCTGGGTAATAAACCTGCTTCACACCAAATAGGACGAATATCGGTTAAACCACGACCATCGGGACGAACGCCCTTGTCAGCGATCATAGCGCGAACACATTCTTTCTTCATTGCGTAAAGAATGTCGTTTATATCACGTCTATTATCGGGATAAATTTCTTCAAAGTGTGCCCAAATGTCAGCCATAATTTCTTCTTCACGTGCTTCACGAACGTTGCGATCATGGGTGTCAAACATATAGTTGATCTTATCTTGAGCGTATTCTTTTACGTCTTTTTCAATGTTTTCAGGTGCATGATAGAGTTCTACTTCTCTCTTGGGTTTGCCAACTTCTTTTTGAATTTCTTCTATCCATGCAACGATCTTTTTAATTTCTTCGTGACCAAATAGAATTGCATTAAGCATTTCTTCTTCGGTTAGTTCGTTTGCACCTGCTTCAACCATCATGATAGCATCCTTGGTTCCACTCAAAGCGAGGTTAAGTCTAGATGCTTCACGTTGTGCGCTATCTGGGTTGATGATATATTCGCCATCAACATAACCAACCATAACGCTACCGGTAGGTCCATTAAAAGGAATATCAGATACGGAAAGTGCTATGGAACTTCCTAGCATACCGAATACTTCTGGGGGAATGTTATAATCTACGCTAAGTGCGGTTGCAATAACGGTAACGTCATTATAAAGGCCCTTGGGGAACAAAGGACGAATAGGTCTATCAATAAGACGAGAGGTTAAAATAGCCTTGTCGCCGGGACGTCCTTCTCTCTTCTTAAATCCGCCGGGGATTTTACCTACTGCATACATTTTTTCTTCAAAATCAACTCCGAGAGGGAAATAATCCATACCTTCACGAGCAGATTTAGCCATGGTGACGTTAGTTAAAACAACGGTGTCACCACAACGCATCAATACTTCTCCATTGCTGTGTGAGCAATATCCACCGATCTCTGCGCTTACTTCACGACCACCTATCATGGTCTTAAAAATTCTACTGTCTTTCATTTTACCTCCTGTTTCCATCCGTGGAAACCATATATTTTTGATATTAAATCACAAATTTTAAACGTATTATCATAAAAAAAGGGATGACAAAGTGCCATCCCGATAATACTTATTTACGAATTCCGAGTTCAGCGATTAGGTTTCTGTAACCTTCAATGTTAGTTTCCATTAAGTAACGGAGAAGGTTCTTTCTTTGACCTACTAACTTAAGCAAACCACGACGGCTGTGGTGGTCTTTCTTGTGAACGGAAAGGTGTGCGTTAAGTTCTTCAATTCTCTTAGTGATAAGTGCGATTTGAACTTCGGGTGAACCGGTATCGTTTT
>JAZSKG010000281.1:0-4729 GCA_045534735.1 Candidatus Stercoripulliclostridium sp. | reverse complement strand
TGAGGCATCCGAAGCACTTTCCAAAAAACAACAAGAGTTTAGAACTACTAACAACGTTCTAAATGGTTAACTCCACGCAGAGGAAGCACAAGTTATTGCTCAAGCCGGTAAACTTAAGGCAGTTACCATTGCAACCAATATGGCTGGCCGTGGAACGGATATTTTGCTAGGTGGTAACCCGGAATTTATTGCAAGAGATAAGATGAAGCGCGAGGGATTTGCGCCGGAACTCATAGAAGTAGCAACTGCTTTTAATGCTCTTACGGAAGAAGAGGAAATTAAGGCACGTGAAAGATATACCGAACTTCTTGCAGTAGCAAGGGAGCAAACGGCTAAAGAAAAGGAAGAGGTTTTGGAAAAGGGTGGCTTGCGCGTTATAGGAACCGAGCGCCACGAGGCAAGACGTATAGACAATCAGTTGCGCGGTCGTTCCGGTCGTCAAGGCGACAAGGGAAGCAGTTGTTTCTATCTCTCTTGTGAAGACGATATAGCAAGGCTATTTGGTGGCGATAGGCTAAAGGCTACCGTGGAAATGGGTGGCGGAAACATCCAAATGGGACTGCTTTCCAAACTCATAGAAACTGCTCAAAAGCGTTGTGAAGAAAACAACTATGCAGTTCGTAAGAGAGTTTTAGAGTACGACGACGTTATGAACAAGCAACGCCAACTCATTTATACCGAACGTAACGAAGTTCTTGCCGGCAAAGACGTTCACGAACAAATACTTAAGTATTTTGAGCCCATTGTCGCGGATATCGTTTACAAATATCTAGACGCTGAAGGCGAAGTTACCGATGAAAGAATAGAAGCATTTAACCGTGAACTAGAAGACACTATTCTTGCAAAAGGAACCAACTTAATTAGCCACAAAGTTTATGAAGACAAGAGTGATGAAAGGATAGAAGAATACGTTTACGACACCCTTGTTGAACAATATGAAGCAAAAATTAAGCGCGCCGAAGAAGAGGGTATCAACTTTAGATCAACCGAAAGGAATGCTCTTCTCCGTCAAGTTGATAGACATTGGATGGATCACATTGCGGCAATGGATCAACTTAGAAAGGGCATCGGCCTACGCGCACTTGCTCAACGCGATCCCGTCATAGAGTATAGAAGGGAAGGTATGGACATGTTTGATAACATGATAGAGGACATACAAAACCGTACTGCAACCATGCTTGCTAAACTTGACGTTGACGCGATAATTGAAAGAAAGAACCTCTATATCCAAGAGATGAAGCGCCACGTAACCATACGCAATACCAGCCCTACTAAGACTGTTGGTAGAAACGATCCCTGTCCCTGTGGAAGTGGAAGAAAGTACAAGAATTGTTGTGGTAAATAGTGTATGGTAGAGTTCTACAACGAAAAACTAAAGTTAGAAGAGTTAACTTCTTCCATTAAAACTTCTGCTGAAGCCATAAATCTGTCTCTTTTAGAGAAAGAACTTGGGGAACTTCGCTTAAAGCAAGAGGAAGAGGGCTTTTGGTTGGACATAGAACGTGCAAGGCTTGTTAACGTGCGCATTGCCGAAATAGAAAGAAAAGTCGGCACCGTAAATAGGCTACAAAGCGAAGCCGAGGGATGCCTAGAACTCATGCTTATGGCAGAGGAAATGCAAGAAGAAAGTGCCGTTAGCGACGTAGAAGAGATGCTAAAGAGTCTGGAGGGAGAGGTGGAAAAACTCTTCCTAGAAAGCCTTATGAAAGGTAAATACGACGGGCTTAACGCACTACTTACTTTGCATGCCGGTGCCGGTGGTACCGAGGCACAAGACTGGGCAGAAATGCTGTATAGAATGTATCGTAGGTATGCCGAGCGCGCCGGATACAACGTAACGGAACTTGACTATCAAGCAGGGGATGAAGCGGGCATAAAGAGTGTAACCTTTAAACTTGAGGGTAGTAACGCGTATGGTTTTCTAAAGGCGGAAAAGGGTGTTCATAGGCTCGTAAGAATTAGCCCCTTTGATGCAAACAAAAGACGTCACACGAGTTTTGCTAGCCTAGAAGTAATGCCGGAAATAGAAACCGACGACGAAATTAAAATTAACCCGGAAGATCTTAAAATAGATACTTGTAGGTCTTCGGGCGCTGGCGGACAGCACGTTAATAAAACGGAAAGTGCCGTTAGAATAACCCACGTTCCCACCGGTATAGTTACTTGGTGTCAAAGTGAAAGAAGCCAGGTTCAAAACAAAGAAACTGCCATGAGAATGCTAAGGAGCAAACTGGCAGAATTAAAAGAGCGTGAACAAATGGAAGAGGCTCTTGCTATAAAAGGGGAAATCAAAAAGATAGAATGGGGTTCCCAAATTCGCTCTTACGTATTTTGTCCCTATACCCTAGTTAAGGATCATCGCACCGGGTACGAGAACTCCAACGTAGTGGCCGTAATGGACGGAGATATAGAAGGATTTATATACGATTATCTAGTAAAAGCAAACCAATAAGCGAAAGCAAAAACATAGAAATTAATTTACGGAGGCATATATGTTAGACCTAAATCTTATTAGAAGTGATGCAAAAAAGGTCAGTGAAGCCCTTGCTAAAAAGGGATACGACGTTGATTTTACCGAACTATTAGTTTGGGACCAAGAAAGAAAGTCCGCTAAACAAAACGTAGAATCATTAAAGGCACAAAGAAACAAGGTTTCCGGTGAAATACCAAAACTTAAAAAGGCTGGTCAACCCGTTGAACACATCTTTGAAGAGATGAGAAATCTTGGTGAAGAAATATCTGCATGCGACAAGAAAGTTGCTGAACTTGAAGAGAAAATTAACGATTTTCTACTTCGTTTACCCAATATGCCCGATCCCGACTTGGTAGGTGGAGAAAAGGAAAATAACGTAGTTATCAAAATGGTTGGCGAAAAACCCAACTTTGATTTTAAAGCAAAGAACCACGTTGATCTTTGTACCTCTCTTGGCCTTATAGACTACGAACGTGGTGTAAAACTTAGTGGTGGTGGCTTCTGGCTATATCGTGGATTAGGCGCACGTTTAGAGTGGGCTCTTCTCAATTTCTTTATTGACGAGCATTTGAACGACGGATATGAATTCATTCTTCCTCCCCACCAACTCGGCTATAACTGTGGACTAGGCGCAGGTCAATTCCCCAAGTTTAGTGAAGAGGTTTATTGGCTAGAAGGTGAAGAAGATAGAAAGAAGAATCGCTTTATGCTCCCCACGGCAGAAACTGCACTTGTAAACGTTTATGCCGGTGAAATTATGGACGAGAGCATGCTCCCCTTAAAATTGTTCGCTTATACTCCTTGCTATCGTAAAGAGGCTGGTTCATATAGAAGCGAAGAACGTGGCATGATCCGTGGTCACCAATTCAACAAAGTTGAAATGGTACAATATGCAAAGCCCGAAGAAAGTATGGTTGCTTTTGAAGAACTCCTAAACAAGGCTGCAAGCCTGGTTGAAAAACTAGGACTACACTTTAGAGTTTCCAAACTCGCAGCAGGCGACTGCTCTGCAAGTATGGCTCGTACTTACGATATAGAAGTTTGGATTCCTTCCATGGGCATCTATAAGGAAGTATCCAGCGTATCTAACGCAAACGACTATCAAGCACGTCGTAACAACACCCGTTACCGTGATTCTAAGACCGGTAAACCCCAATACGTTCACACCCTAAACGGTAGTGGTCTTGCAACCAGTAGAGTTATCCCCGCTATCGTAGAGCAATACCAAAATGCAGACGGCTCCGTAACCGTACCTGAAGTATTGCGCAAGTACTTAGGGGGCCTAGAAGTAATTAAGTAGAGGCCCTATAAACATCAAACTACTGCGATTTTGCCGGTCCACCCAATTCCCACGACCGACAAGGTCGCTCCCTTGGTTGGAGCACGACAACAATCTTGTATTTTGCGCTTCTAGGGCCTCTATACAAAGAGTGTGCACAACATCAAACTACTGCGATTTTGCCGGGCCACTCAATTCTTACGACCGACAAGGTCGCTTCCTTGGTTGGAGCACGACAACAATCTTGTATTTTGCGCTTCTAGGGCCTCTAACCAAAGAGTGTACACAACAATCAAACTACTGCGATTTTGCCGGTCCACCCAATTCCTACGACCGACAAAATCCAACGTATCTAAACACTAAACCATAACGATAAGGAGAAAATATGGTTCCTGTAAACGGTGGAATAATAGGTGGAATACTCAAACTGGTAGGAGAAATTGTTCTATTAGTATTTAAGTATCTTTCTGTGGCAATCCTCTATGCAATAGTGGGTGTTGTTCTCTATGCCGTTTGGGATTTTAATCCTTTTAGTGGTGACGTTTATTCCATACTTTACATAGTAGGTTTTTGCCTTAGCGTTATACTTTCTTTCTTAATTGCCTTCCGAAACAAAAAAGGAAAGAAGAAAAATAAAGACAAGCACGAATGGTCTTTTAAGAGGGCATCTAAAGAGGAAGAAGAGGAGATCCCACTCTCTTGGTGGGAGCAAAGAAAGGAAAAGAAAGCCCTTAAACTTGCACGCCAACAAGAGGAAAAGGAGAGGCGCGAAAGAGAGGCGCGCGAGGAAGAAATACGCGAGCATGAAAGACGTCTTGAGGAATTAAAAGCAGAAAGACTTAAAGAAGAAATTAGGCGCGAAGAAAGGCTCATAGACGAGTATCGTCACGAAGCAGCAGTATCTGCACTAAACCGTTATGAAGAGGTCGTTTCTGCCCATCCTATACCTAGGGAGAAAGAAGAAAATCCCTATTATA
>JAZSKG010000180.1:0-4507 GCA_045534735.1 Candidatus Stercoripulliclostridium sp. | reverse complement strand
ACTAGCGTAAGATGCGTCATCCTTAATAACGCGCTCGTCGTAGTGCTCCTCGCACCCCTCTCCCGCGTAGGGAAGAGTGGGTACGTATTCTTTAATTATCTTTCCTTTCGTTAAAGGATGTTCGTGTTCACTCATTACTTTTTATCGCCGTTTTGGGGTACCGTTTCTCCACTTATGGCAGTCCTCATTGCAGTATCTGCTTGGAGATTAAGCATATTGTAATAGTCCATTACGCCCATCTTGCCGTTCTTAAGAGCCTCGGCTAATGCCTTTGGAACTTCGGCTTCTGCGCTTATAACCAATGCACGCATTTCTTGGGTTTTAGCCTTCATTTCTTGTTCTTCTGCAATAGCAAGAGCCCTTCTTTCTTCGGCCTTTGCTTGGGCAACTCTCTTGTCTGCTTCTGCTTGGTCCATTTGTAGTTGAGCGCCTATATTTCTACCAACGTCAACGTCTGCAATATCAATGGATAGGATTTCATAAGCAGTACCAATATCCAAGCCCTTATCAAGCACCTTCTTGGAGATGCTATCTGGGTTTTCCAATACTTCTTTATGCTCTTTAGCAGAACCAATGGTGGTAACTATACCTTCGCCTACACGAGCAATTATGGTTTCTTCCCCTGCACCACCAATTAGTCGTGCTATATTTGCTCTAACGGTAACCCTTGCTTTAGCGCGAAGTTCTATGCCGTCTTTTGCAATAGCAGAAATCATGGGGGTTTCTATAACCTTGGGGTTAACGGAAACCTTAACTGCGTTTAGTACGTCACGACCGGCGAGGTCTATTGCCATAGCAGTTTGGATACTTAGTTCAATGTTTGCACTATGCGCAGAAATTAGCGCATTTACAACCTTTATAACGTCGCCCTTTGCCATATAGTGGGTTTCAAGGGTGGCAATATCTATATCCAATCCTGCCTTTTTACCGGTAATATATGCGTCAACTATCATTGCGACCTTAACGCGACGAAGGCGCATACCTATTAGTCTTGGAATGGATACGGGTGCTCCCGATACTAGCGCTCTAAACCAAATGCCAAAGGGTACGAGTGCTATGAATCCAACGAATAGTACACATGCAATTACTATTAAAACAATCCAGCCTGGTTCCATAAAATATCTCCTTAAAAATAATTTAGCCCATAAACCACTTTTTATTCGCGATCTATGGGCCAATGATTGTTAATTTTCTAGTCTTTCAACTTTAATTTTACCCTCTTTAGAGTCGGTAACAATTATGAGTTCACCTTTATCTACGTAGAAGCCTTCGCTTATTACGTCCACCACTTGACCACCAACGTTCGCTTTACCTATGGGCTTTATGTCGGTAAGTGCTACGCCGTATTGGTCTTGTATATCCTCGTGGTCTTCTTTTTCTTGCTCTTTAGATTTTTCCAGCAAGGGAGAGCGCAATACCCATCCCCTCTTTGCCGTCATAATAAGAACTATGAATGCAACTATAATAACTATGGAAACTATGAATGCAATCGTGAAGATTTGTGCATATATGTTTCCGTCGCCTTTACTGATGCGAAGAAGTACTGCAAGGACAATAAGCAAGCCCCCCACCGTTCCAAATATACCGAAGCAAGGACGGAACAGTTCGGTAATAACGAGGGCTAAACCAAGGACTATAAGTAGCCACGCAAGCCAACTCATTCCTTGGAATAAAATTGCAACTTCATTAAAGAAACTCATTTTTCACCTTTGTGGGCTACGCCCATAAGTGTTAACTATTTTGCCGAGTTGTAGCCTAGTTCTAATGCTTTTAAGTTTGCAGGTATTACCTTTGGTTTGTTTTGGAACTTGTTCTTAATCATTTCGCCTACAAGTTCAAGACTAAATAAACCTGAAAGTGCTATGTATGCGCCAAGGATAACTATGTTGGCAGTACGTGCATTACCTGCTTCAAGAGCAAGTTCTTGAGCATCAATATAAACTACCTTAACGTCGGTGCGTTCAACTTTATCGGGGATAAGTGAACTATTTACTATAATGGTGCCACCTTCCTTTACTTTATCAACGAATTTGTAAAGGCTGGGTTTGTTCATGGCTATTAGGCAGTCGGGGCGAGCAACTATGGGGCTTGCAACTTCCTTGTCGCAAACTACTACGCTACAGTTAGAGGTACCACCACGCATTTCGGGGCCATAACTGGGGAGCCAAGTTACTTCTTTACCATCGGCGATTGCAGCGTAGGCAATAAATTGTCCCAAACTTAAAACGCCTTGTCCACCAAAACCTGCAATTATAATTTTCTCTTCCATATATATTATACTCCTATTGCTAACTTTTGTGAAGATAGGAATTTTATTCCTTGTCTACGTCCTTGAATACGCCAAGGGGGAACGTTTTGGTCATTTCTTCTTTAACGAAATCTACTGCTTGAGTGGGAGTCATTCCCCAGTTGGTGGGACAACTTGAAAGTAGTTCTACCATGCTGAAGCCTTTGCCTGCTATTTGGTTTTCAAAAGCCTTCTTTATAGCCTTCTTAGCCTTGTTTACGTTAGCCGTGTCACAAAGTGCACATCTAGCGATGTAAGAAGGACCATCTAGGGTAGCAAGCATTTCGGAAACGCGAATTGGGTTACCATTTAGTGGAACTTGGCGTCCTCCTTGAGAGGTAGTAGACTTTTGACCTACTAGAGTGGTAGGAGCCATTTGGCCACCGGTCATGCCGTAAATAGCGTTATTGATGAAGATTACGGAAATGTTTTCGCCACGTGCTGCAGCGTGTATAATTTCTGCAGTACCTATACTTGCAAGGTCGCCGTCGCCTTGGTAAGCAAAAACGAATTTATCGGGGTTAGTGCGCTTTACACCGGTTGCTAGAGATGGTGCTCTGCCGTGTGCTGCTTGTTGCATATCGCAGTTAAAGTAGTTGTATGCAAATACGGCACATCCTACGGGAGCGATACCAACAACGTTACCTTCAAGGCCTAATTCTTCCAAACATTCTGCAACTAGTCTGTGTGCTACGCCGTGGGTACATCCGGGACAGTAATGGAAAGGAGTCTCGGTTAGCATATTGGTTTTCTTAAATACTACTGCCATATTATTTGCCCTCCTTTGCTAAAACGTAATTAACGATATCATCGGGAGTCATAACGTTACCACCCGTTCTACCATAGAAATCTACGGGCTTGAGTCCGTTAACTGCAAGTCTTACGTCTTCTACCATTTGACCCATGGAAAGTTCAATGGTCAAGAATTCGCGAACACATTCTTGCTTTGCGATGTCGTTAATAATCTTTTCGGGATAAGGATAAAGGGTGATGGGACGAACCAAACCAACCTTGATACCCTTTTGACGAAGTTCATTAACAGCGCTCTTGGAGATACGAGCAACGGTGCCGTATGCAACAATAACGATTTCTGCGTCTTCGCACATATAGGTTTCGCACTTAACTTCGTTAGCCTTAAGTGCATCATAGCGCTTAAATAGACGATGGTTTACCTCTTCAAGAACGTCGGGCTCAATGTAGAGGGAGTTTATGATACGGCGATTCTTACCAACACCGGTACCATCGGTTGCCCATTCCTTTTTGGGGAAGGTTGCAGGGTCTTTCATTTCGGGAAGTTCAACTGCTTCCATAATTTGACCTATCATACCATCGCCTAGGATCATAACGGGCATACGATACTCGTCAGCCTTATCAAAAGCGTCGTAAGCGATATTAACTGCTTCTTGAACGGAACTTGGTGCATAAACAAGCATGTGATAGTCACCGTGTCCGCCACCTTTAACGGTTTGGAAATAGTCGCTTTGAGCAGGTTGAATACCACCTAGTCCGGGACCGCCACGAACCATGTTAACTATAACGCAGGGAAGTTCTGCGCCACAAATATAACTTATACCCTCTTGCTTAAGGCTGATGCCGGGAGAAGAGGAAGAAGTCATAGCACGAGCACCGGCACCTGCTGCACCATAAACCATGTTAATGGCACTAACTTCACTTTCGGCTTGGATAAAGCATCCACCTACTTCGGGAAGCCTTTTGGAGAGATACTCGGGAATTTCATTTTGGGGGGTGATGGGATAGCCGAAGAAAGCACGGCAACCACCTCTTACTGCGGCTTCTGCAACCGCTTCGTTACCTTTCATTAGAACTTTCATAATTTTTCTCCTATCTTTCTACGGTAATAGCAACGTCAGGACACATAACTGCACAAGCAGTGCAACCTATGCAACCATCATTTTGAACTTCCGCAACGAAGTAACCTGCCTTATTGGTTTCTTCTTTGGAAAGAGCAAGTACGTTTTTGGGACAAGCGCGAACGCAAAGTCCACAACCTTTACAGGTATCTTTAGCAATTATAACTTTAGCCAAAATTCTATTCTCCTATTTAAATAAAATTTATTGACGCATATTATAACACAAGCGCGCGCGAATTGCAACAAGATAACGAATAATAATAAAATTGGTAAATTAATACAATTTATGTATCCAAAGATACAAATATTTCGTATCCAAAGATACGGAAAAGATGCAATTTAAATGCAG
>JAZSKG010000302.1:0-5740 GCA_045534735.1 Candidatus Stercoripulliclostridium sp. | reverse complement strand
GTAGTTTCTGCTGGTTACGGGGTACCCGTAGGCGAGGTTTGGAGTGAAGAGGCTATTCTTACTCTAAAAAATACCGCAAACGCCAGCGGACTAACTTTTGAAGTAGTTGAATCTGTACCGGTTCATGAAGATATAAAACTTGGCGCACCTACTCGCGATAGATTGATAGCCAACTATTGTGAGAATATTAGGCGTCTTGCTAAGCACGGTGTAAAGTGTATTTGCTACAACTTTATGCCCGTTTTTGATTGGTTGCGCAGTGAAATGCAACGTCCTCTTAAAGACGGCTCAAATGCACTTGCATACGATGAGGAAACCGTGCTTGCTCTTAACCCTCTAAAGACCACTCTTTCATTGCCCGGTTGGGATGAAAGTTATACTCACGAAGAGATGGTTGGACTTTTAAATGCCTACAAGGATATAGACGAAGATAAACTTTTTGAAAATCTAAAATATTTCCTAGACCGTGTTATTCCCGTAGCAGAAGAGTGCGACGTAACCATGGCAATTCATCCCGATGATCCACCATGGGGAATTTTTGGTCTACCAAGAATTATAACCGACAAGAAAAATCTACAAAGATTTTTAGATTTATATCCCAGCAAATATAATGGTGTTACTTTCTGTACGGGAAGTTGGGGCGCAAGCGTAGAAAACGACCTAATAGAAATGATTAATATTGCTAAGGGTAGAATTCATTTCGTACACTTACGCAACATTTTACATACCGGTTACAGAAGGTTTGAAGAATCGGGACACCTAACTTCAAAGGGTAGCCTTGATATGTACAAGATAGTTAAGGCATTGTACGACGCAGGATTTGACGGTTACGTACGTCCCGACCACGGCAGAATGATTTGGGGCGAAACCGGAAAGCCCGGCTATGGTTTGTATGATAGGGCTCTTGGAGCAATGTATCTATACGGACTAATTGAAGCAGTTGAACAGGAAAATAAATAGGAGTAAATATGAAGCGTTATAACGTAGATTTAACTGGTAAAAACGTTGCCATTACCGGAGCAGCAGGTGCAATATGTGCAGAATTTGCAGTAGAAATGGCAAAGGTTGGAGCAAGAGTTGCTCTTTTAGATATCAATTTAGAAAAGGCACAAGAAGTTGCAGAGAAAATAAATGCAAGTGGTGGTTTTGCACGCGCATATTATGCAAACGTTTTAGACCGTGCTTGCCTAGACGAATGTTACGAAAAGGTTGTTGCCGATTTTGGTTCCGTTAATATTCTTGTTAACGGCGCAGGTGGTAACCATCCTAGCGCAACTACTACTAAGGAATATTATGAAGCAGGGGACATTAGTGATGAAAACGTAAAAAGTTTCTTTGATCTTCCTAATGCACCCATATCTAAGATCTTTGATCTTAACTTTACTTCCATTCTTTTAACCACCCAAGCATTTGCAAAGGGCATGGTAGAAAATGGTGGAAATATCATTAATATTTCTTCCATGAACGCATACCGTCCATTGACTAAGATACCTGCATATTCTGCAGCAAAATCGGCAGTTTCTAACTTTACCGAGTGGCTTGCAGTTCACTTTGCAGGCGTAGGAATTAGGGTTAACGCTATTGCTCCCGGCTTCTTTGTGGGTAATCAAAATAGAGGGTTACTCTACACGGAAAGTGGTGAACTTACCCCCCGTTCCCACAAGATTATCTCCCACACTCCAATGGGCAGATTTGGTGAACTAAGTGAGTTGGTTGGCACTTTAATGTGGCTTGCAGACGACGAATTTAGTGGTTTCGTAACCGGAATAGTTGTTCCAGTTGACGGTGGATTTAGCGCATATTCCGGTGTATAAGGTGATTTAGGGGAGAAGAGATGAAAGTTACTATATCTGGTTTTTATGATGAAGTCAGTTTTAAACTTGATGGTCAAATAGCACTACTTAACGAACTGGGCGAAAAATATATGTGTCCTCGTAACGTAGACGGCAAAAACATTGCCGACTATACGGTGGAAGAATTCGTTTCTAACGTAAAACCTCGTCTAGATGCTCACGGCATTAAGTTTAGTTCCATAGGTAGCCCAATTGGTAAAGTGGATATTAATGACGAAGAGGGCTTCCAAAAACAACTAAAGCAACTTAAAGAACTCGTAAAAATTTGCGAAGTTATGGATTGCAAATATATAAGAATATTCAGTTTCTTTATGCCTAAGGGTGAAGATCCTCAAAACTATCGCGACAAAGTATTAGAGAAACTTGCTAAATTCTTGGAAGTTGTAGAGGGTACTTCGGTTGTCCTACTACACGAAAATGAAAAGGAAATTTACGGTGACAACTATGAGCGTTGTTTGGATTTATATCATACCATAAACAATCCCAAGTTTAAACTCATATATGATGCCTCTAACTTTATACAAGTAGGATGCGACCCCAACGTTGCTTATGAGGCAGTAAAGGAATACGTAGTTTATTATCACATGAAAGACTGTGATGCGGAAACCAACGTAGAGATGCCCCTTGGCTTAGGTTCAACCGATTATAAAGCAATATTTAAAGACTTGGAAGAGCGTAGATACGAAGGTTTTATGACCATGGAACCACACACTCAAAAATATGCTTTAGGTAGAAGAGTTTTGGGCTTTATGCCTTTGTTAGGTTTACTAAAGCCCGATTTTTACAAGGGCTTCCGTAAGATAGATAAGAAACTCGGAGTATCACTCTTTAAGAAGATTACTCCCAAAGACGTATTCATAATGCAATATGAAAACTTAAAGAAGTTCCTAAGTGAGGCTAGTAGATAATTATGGACAAGGTTAGATATGGTATAATCGGTGTAGGTAAGCAAGGCTCTTTCTATTCTATGATACTTACCAAAGGGCTAGTAAAGAACGCAGTTCTTACTGCCGTATGTGATATAGAAGAGAAGCGCATTAAATGGGCGAATGAAAAACTTGCACCCAAGGGCATAAAGGTATTTGAAGATTATAAGGAAATGGTAGATAGTGGACTTGTTGATGCCGTTTTAGTAGAAACTCCCCACTATGACCACCCCACCATTGCAACCTATACTTTGAGTAAAAATATACATACCCTCATAGATAAACCGGCCGGCGTATATACTAAAGCAATCCGTGAACTTAACGAATATGCAAGCGAAAAGGCCAAGGATGGCGTTAAGTTCGGTATAATGTATAATCAACGTACCAATCCTCTTTACAAGTATGCTAAAGAGTTGGTAAACGACGGTAGAATAGGCGAACTAAAACGTATAAATTGGATTATTACCAATTGGTATCGTCCTCAAGCCTATTATGATCAAGGTGGCTGGCGTGGCACTTGGGAAGGCGAAGGTGGCGGAGTACTTATTAACCAATGTCCTCACCAATTAGACCTATTCCAGTGGCTAGGTGGTATGCCAGTTAGTATTCGTGGTTATGCTCAAGTAGGTAAAAATCGTAACATTTCGGTTGAAAACGACGTTACTGCATATATGGAATATGCAAACGGAGCAACCGGCTTATTCGTTACTTCCACCCACGATTTCCCCGGCACAAACCGTTTGGAAATTGATGGAGAAAAGGGTAAACTCGTAATAGAGGGTAATCGCTTAGAGTTCACCGAACTTGAAGTTAGCGAGAGTGAATTTAACGCAACCAACAAAAAGTTCATGCCCAAAATTCCTTCTAAAAAGATTGTAAAGAAGATGAGCAAACTTAGAGAAGGATATATGTATCTTAAAGAGCAACATTGTGGTATAATGAGAAACTTTACAAATCACGTGCTCTTTGGAGAAAAACTAATAGCCCCCGGTGAAGAGGGTATAAACGGACTTACAATATCCAATGCTATACATCTTTCAAGTTGGCTAGGTAAGGAAGTTAAACTTCCCATAGATGAAGATTTGTACGTTGAAGAACTACAAAAACGTATTGAAGAAGAAAAACAAAAAAATAAATAAACCATATAAAAGGAGAAAATAATGAAGACCGGTTGGTACAAAGACGCAGTTTTTTATCAAATTTATCCTAGAAGTTTTTGCGATTCTAACGGCGATGGCGTAGGCGATATCCGTGGTATAATTTCAAAACTTGACTACCTTAAAGATTTGGGCGTAAACGCAGTATGGCTATCCCCCGTATACAAGACCCCCAATGATGATAATGGTTACGATATTTCCGATTATCGTGACATAAATCCCGAGTTTGGTACCCTAGACGATTGGAAAGAGATGATAGCAGGTATGCACGAACGTGGCATTAAACTTGTTATGGACCTCGTTGTAAACCACACTTCCGACGAGCATTACTGGTTCCAAGAATCCAAGAAGTCCAAAGATAATCCTTATAGAGATTACTATATTTGGAGAAAGGGCAGAGGCAAGGATGGTAAACGTCCTCCAAACAACTGGTCCTCACGTTTCGTAGGTCCCGCATGGGATTATGATGAAACTACCGGTGAATGGTATCTTCACCTATTCAGCAAAAAACAACCTGATCTAAACTGGGACAATCCCAAAGTAAGACAAGAGGTTATAGACATTTGTAACTATTGGTTTGAACTTGGCGTAGACGGATTCCGTTGTGACGTTATTACCTACGTAAGCAAGGTTGCAGGACTACCCAACGGCAAGTGGAATCCCGTTATGTGTGGCGACGAACACTTTGTTCTTGGTCCCAACATTCACGAATATCTAAACCAAGTAAACCGTGAAGCATGGTCAAAGTATGATACCATGATAGTTGGTGAAGCAATCGGTTGCAAGTACGTTGATGCTCCTTCTATTATTGCAGAGAGCCGTAACGAACTAGATAGCGCTATCACCTTTGAACTAATGGAAGTAGACATGTGGATGAACTTCTTCCCACTCAAGTTAAATCTTCCCAAGTTCAAGGCTGTTCAACGTGGCTGGCAAAATCTACCCAAAGAGTGCTGGAATACCCTTTACTATGAAAACCATGACCAACCTCGTTCCATAACCCGTTATGGCAACGGATATGGTATATATAGAAAGGAACTCGGCAAGATGCTAGCAGTTTCATACTTTATGCTACGTGGTACTCCTTACGTGTATGAAGGTCAAGAAATCGGTATGACCAACATTAAACTTGAGCAAGAAGAGTACGTAGACATAATGGCGACTCGTATCTTTAGCATAATAGGTAAGGTTGCACCATTCCTAATGCCAATTGCACGTTGGGCAATGAGCAAGAGAGCAAGAGACCATGCAAGAACTCCCATGCAATGGGAAGACAAGACCGGCGCAGGTTTCACTACCGGCAAGCCCTGGATGAAGATTAACCGTAACCTAGGTGAAATCAACGTTGCACACGATCTTAAGAACCCCAATTCTATTTTGAACTTCTACAAAGAACTCATTGCATTTAGAAAGGGTAATGAAGTTATTCGTGATGGTGAATTCATTGAGTACTTTGAAAAGCATAGAAAGGTATACTGCTACGAAAGAAATCTAAACGGACATCGTTACATAGTAATTTGTAACTTTGCAGAAAAGAAGGTTTCCCTCAACGTTGACAAGATCCCCAATGCAAAAGATGCAGAACTCATCATCCACAACTGGGAAGGTCAACAACAAAAACTCGGCAACAGTATTCTACTACGTCCCTATGAAGCAGTAGTATACGAAATTAAAGCATAATATATAGTATAGAAAGTCCATAAAGGAGAGGAATAAACATGGCTAAATCAAAGAAGAACCTTCCCCAAGAAAAGGTGCAAGTAAAATACGTCATAGAGGAAGCAGATCCCAAAGTAAACGTAGC
>JAZSKG010000170.1:0-1540 GCA_045534735.1 Candidatus Stercoripulliclostridium sp. | reverse complement strand
TAATAAACACAAATTATCAAGATATAAACGAAAATTTAAGGCTGATAAGCGATAAAAAACTTGCAAAATTATATCTTTCCCAATTAGAACTAGTTCGCAACAACGAAATGGTTCCGCATATTCTCCCCGATATAGATATGCATCAATTAAAAGAGGCTCAAACTTTAATTGACAAAATTTTAGCCTCCAACGTTACCCCATTTGATTCATCCAAATACCCTTATAGTAGATATCTTACTACTTTCTATTTGGAAAAAGGTAAAACCGATAGAGCAAGTATTAGAAGGGTCGCTCACGTCGTAACAAACTACGAACACCCCTCTTTAACAAGATGCCTAAGGCTCTCATACTTCCCGGTATTTTGGCCTGTATATCCATTTTTACAAGCAAAATATAACTCCCTATACGAGGATGTTAAAATTGATCTCAATATTGCAAAAAATGCACTTGAAGATTTTACAGAGGAATACAAGAAACTAAACAAGGTTCTTGATCCCGAGGGATATGCTTTAGCAATTGGAGGCCTTATAAACGGAAACGTAACATTACTTGCCAAACTACGCGAGGCATTATCCAGTTACGTTAAAGTTAGGGATATGAACAATGCACTAAATTCTCTAACTAATGGAGTTAAAGAATTACTTCTATTTGCCTACGAAAATTCCGAGCAATCTCTTGTTTCCATGGAATCCGTTTTAGATAAAATTCTACCCATTAGAATTTACCATGAAATTATATCCATGGATAAATACATTGAGCCTTTCTTATCAAAGACAATAACATTTGACGATTTGCGTAACAGAATACTCAAACTTAAGGCAGATCAAAGGGAAATTTCCAAAAACCTCGCAAATAGTAAATTCAGTTTAGAATATGCCGAGTACTTTAAAAATGAACCTCGCGCGAAAGACTATTTGTATGAAATACAAAAACAACGTGCATTAAGACCAATAAGGTTGATGTTTGAATATTTTGATGAACTTCTTTTGAGGCTATTCCCTTGCTGGCTTCTCTCTCCAGAAGTTGTTAGCACAATATTCCCATTAAAACGCAATCTCTTTGACCTTGTTGTTTTTGACGAGGCATCACAAATATTTATTGAAAACGCACTTCCCAGCATGTATCGTGGCAATAAAATTGTTATTGCCGGTGACAACAAGCAATTGCGTCCCACTGCTGGGTTTGTTAAAAAATATTTTGGTGATTATTCTAATGCATACGACCTATCAACTCAAGCCGCATTAGAGGTAGAAAGTTTACTAGATCTTGCTACTTCTAGGTATTATCCTGTACACTTACAGTACCACTATCGTAGCCAGTATGCAGAACTAATTGACTTCTCTAATGCCGCATTCTATGAAAACAAACTGCAAATTGCCCCAAATAATGTTAAAAATTCTAAAGAACCCCCTATCAGCAGAATTAAAGTTAAGGGCACGTGGCAAAATAGAAGAAATCATGAAGAAGCAGTCGCCGTGGTAAGACTGGTTAAAAATATATTCAATCATCGTTTAATGAACGAAAGCATAGGTATTGTTAC
>JAZSKG010000276.1:0-1911 GCA_045534735.1 Candidatus Stercoripulliclostridium sp. | reverse complement strand
TATATCTTCACCAAGTTTTACACTAAACTCAATGCTTTCTTCCCCTATGGAAAGAGCCTCTATAACAATGTCACTATTGCTTCCATCGCTATAATAGATGGTTTCAAAATCATAAAGTCGGGAACTATATTCCTTACCAACCTTTTTGAAATATTGGTTGTTGGGAGAAAGGTATGCGTAGTCTATATCATATAAACTATGTGCATAACGATCGCTGGCAAAAATCTCGGTGCCGGTCATCTTAATGGAGGGACGGAAAACGTAGACTTCGTCTGCCCTTGAACCCGTTCCTAAATATACGGCGTCCATATTACCCCTAGAGTTTTCGTAATCGGCAGGCTCTTTGATTCTATATACGATAAGACCACTGCCGGGTAGCATGGAATCGTATCCGGAGGCCGTTTGCTTACGATATTCCACCATAAAGTATTCGTCGCGCGAGGTGGGGATTTTATAGGCGATAACGTCGTTTTCGGTAGATAATGTAACGGGCTTAAGAGAATATACGCCGTTTTCGGTAATGTTCTCTATTTGACTATCAAATATACCACCTATATAGTTTTGACGCATATGCGCAAGTAGATATTGAGGGGTATCTAGGTCTATTTCCATCAAGTCCCATTTACCAACGGTTATAATATCTTGGTTTTGGGTAGTGGTTCCGTAGTGATAAAGGTCGGGTGCGCCAAGAACGTGTGCCGTTTCGTGACACAATACGCCTAAAGTAATATTTTCAGAAAAGTTGAGTGAGAAATTACCAACTTTTACGCCGTTAACTACGGTGTAGTTATTATCTCCGTCAATGGCGTCTAGGCTAACGCTGTGTGGCCATAAGAGTGAGCCCCAAGTAGAACTGGACTTGCCGTGAATAATAATGGAAACGGAGTCAATATATCCGTCTCCATTAACGTCTAGGTTTGTTCCTTCGGTAAATAAAAAACGTGCCTTTGCTTGGTTTATAGCATTGGAAACAAGACTGGCCTCTCTTGACCAACGAGAGTTATTGTTAACGTTATAGTAATCTCTTCTCTCTTCATCTTGATATACGAATACGTTACTGAATTCGTCAACGGGAATTTGAGAGTTTATGTTTACTCTATTGTTACTTATGGACTGATAATAACCCCTTAAAGAATTATTTTGTCCGTTAAACATATTAGTTAGCGCTTGGTCGGGAGTAAAGTTTTCCCCTTTAAAAGAAATAAATATGGTTAAATTGGTAATGGAACGATATTCCGTACCCTTAGCAAGAACGGGTTCGTTGTTAATAACCGTCATGCCCTCTAATCCCTTTGCCTCGTTTTGCACTTCGGGGTTAGTTAAATCTATGTCGCTTCCTTGCATTTTTGCAATTTTAGAAAGTTCTATGCTCGTTGCACCATAACTTACGCCACTTTGAACGGGCTTTCCTTGCTCGTTTCTTGCGTACTCAAGAGTTCCTCTCTCTTCGTCTTTTACAAGCACGTAGCCTTCGCTATCGTGTGCATACGAAAAATATTCGTCTCCCGATTCATAGTAATAGGCAGTCTTTCCGGAAGAGAGTTTCATCTCTTTGAGCATAGTAAACTCGCCGTAGTCGTAGTTTTCCTTTAATGCTCCTGCTTCTATTACGGAATCCCCGCTAAAATCCATACATAAAAGTGCTATGGCCAGTACGACCATAATAAGAAGTGACGTTATAATTTTCCCATTAAATCTCTTTCTTTTCATATCCCATTTACCCTTATTTATGCGTGGATACTTATACATAATAATTATACTATGAAATAGTATAATCGTCAATATGCCAAATTTTGCCCTATTTATAGCATAAAAAAAGCGAGAGCCTTAACTCTCGCTTTTGATTTTGGTTACCTTACACTATATCTATTGCACAGTATACGGTGACTACGTTGCTTTCGCTAAACTTCA
>JAZSKG010000042.1:0-5383 GCA_045534735.1 Candidatus Stercoripulliclostridium sp. | reverse complement strand
AAAGGAGGTAAAATATGAGGAATACTGCTCAGAGAGACACGGTATTAAGAGTGGTGGAAGAATCATGTGACCATCCTAGTGCAGAAACTATTTATACCCGTTGCAGGGAAATAATGCCGGAAATTAGCCTTGGTACCGTATACAGAAACTTGAAAGTTTTGGTAGAACTTGGTAAAATAAGAGAGGTATCCATCCTTAACGCAGGCGATAGATATGATAAGACGGTTGGATTACACGCACATTTTAGGTGCAAGCATTGCGGAAAGGTACTTGACGTTCCAACGAAAGACTTGGAAAGTTTGGAAAAGAGAGTAGAAAACGTTACCGGATTTAAAGTAGAAGGCACGGAAGTCCTTTTTGTGGGAGTCTGTGATAGGTGTAAAAATGAGTGCGCTATTTAAAATCTCTTATGGTCTATACCTTGTTGCGGTAAAAGGCGACAAGCACACCGGGTGCATATGTAACACGCTCGTACAGCAATCTAACGACAAAGTGTCCATTGCACTAAACAAGGCAAACTATACCCACGACCTACTAAAGGAAACGGGTAAGGCCACCATCTCAATACTCTCCTTAGATGTTGATCCCGACCTAATTAAAAGGTTTGGAATGAATTCGGGAAGGGTGCTTGATAAGTTTGATGGAGTAGAGGCAAAGGAAACCGCAAACGGCTGTAAGGTATTGGAAAACGGACTTTGTGGTTACCTAAACCTCCAAGTTTTGGAAGAAGTAGACGTTGGTTCACACACCTTATTTATAGGTAATGTTACCGAGGAAAAATCCTACGATTCCACACCTCTTACCTATGAGTATTACCGCAATAATCTTAGACAAAGAGGGAATGAGGGCTACGAGTGCATTATATGTGGACATACTAGAAAAACGGCTCCGGCAAAAGGAGAAATGTGTCCCGTTTGCAAGCACGTAGACGTATATAAAAAAGTCAATAATACAGAAAAATCTGTAACGCTAAATACACAAAAAAATTCAGAAATCAAAGGAGACAAAACTATGGCAAAATATGTATGTAATGTATGTGGTTATACTCACGAAGGCGATTCTGCACCTGAAAGATGCCCCCTCTGCAAGGCACCTGCTGAAAAATTCACCAAACAAGAAGGCGAAATGAGTTGGGCAGCAGAACACGTAATCGGCATCGCAAAAGGCGCAAGAGAAGACATCATCATGGATCTTCGTGCAAACTTTGAAGGCGAATGCACTGAAGTTGGTATGTACCTAGCAATGGCAAGAGTTGCTCACTGGGAAGGTTACCCTGAAATCGGCCTTTATTATGAAAAGGCAGCATGGGAAGAAGCAGAGCATGCAGCAAAATTCGCAGAACTTCTAGGCGAAGTAGTAACCGATTCCACCAAGAAAAACCTTGAACTACGCGTTGATGCAGAAAACGGCGCAACTGCAGGTAAGTTTGATCTTGCAAAACGTGCAAAAGAACTTAACCTTGATGCTATCCACGACACCGTACATGAAATGGCTCGCGACGAGGCTCGTCACGGCAAAGCCTTCTTAGGTCTTCTTAACAGATATTTTAAATAATTTAGTTCTTTCTAACATCTTTTTTCTCTCCAAAGGTGAATATGATTCACAAAAGTAGCAACTTCAAAAGTTGCTACTTTTCGTTTATATAAATAACACTCTTGACAAATCGCGCGCGTATGCGTTAATATATTTTTACTTAAAAAGTGTTCACAATTAGGAGTTCACGCATCATGAAAAGTATACAAGTGAAAACCGGAAGACCATATGAAGTACTCATAGGGGAAAATCTACTTTCCGGAGTAGGCGACCTTGTTAAAAAAGTACTCTCTTCTCCAAGGTTACTTATAATTACCGACGACGTTGTAAATCCACTTTATGGTGGTATAGTCGCTGAATCGCTAAGTAAAAGTGGTTACGAAGTAGAGTTTTTCGTAATAGAAAACGGTGAACATAGTAAATGTATGTCCGTATATTCGGCAATTTTAAACTACCTAGCAGATGGTGGTTATACTAGAAAAGACGGCATTATAGCGCTTGGTGGTGGAGTGGTTGGCGACCTGGCGGGTTTTGTTGCGGCAACCTATCTTCGTGGTATAGACTTTGTGCAAATTCCTACTACGCTTCTTGCTCAAATAGATAGTAGCGTTGGTGGTAAGACGGCAATTGATCTTCATGCAGGCAAGAATTTGGTTGGTGCGTTTTGGCAACCTCGTTTGGTAGTAGCAGACGTATTAACTTTAAATACTCTACCACAAAAAGAGATAGAAAACGGACTCGGCGAACTCATTAAATATGCTTGCTTAATGGGTGGGGAAATATACGACCTTCTTACTAGTGGATATAAGCAACAAGTAGAAAGAGTGGTGGAACTAGCCGTTGGCTACAAAAGAGATATCGTAGAAGCCGATGAACGTGAGGGTGGTGTTAGAAGACTCCTCAACCTAGGACATACCGTAGCCCATGGTATAGAAAAATTATCCGGTTATACCTTTACACACGGAAAGGCGGTTGCAAGTGGTATTATTGCTATTGCTAAAGCGCAAGTTAAAAAAAGCGTGCTTTCTAAAGAGGACTATCTCAAACTTGAATCATTGTATATGACATACTCTTTGGATTACACTTTGCCTTATTCATTAGAGGATATATGTGAGGTCGCCAAGGTAGACAAAAAAGCAGAGGATAAATATATAAACCTAGTAACTATGGCCGGCTTTGGCGATTGTAGGGTAGAAAAAATGGAACTTAGCAAGTTGAAGGAGTACTTAGATGATTAAGAAGATACTTGTTTTAAATGGACCAAATCTAAATATGTTGGGTATACGCGAACCACTTATATATGGTAAGCGCGACTATGAAGACCTTGTAAAATATATAACGTATAACGCAGAAAAATTAGACTTAAGCGTTCGCGTTATGCAAAGTAACTACGAAGGGGAACTTGTCACTTGGATACAGGAAGCATACAATTTTTATGATGGAATTATCATTAATGCGGGCGCATATACGCACACGTCTGTTGCTATTTTAGATGCCCTAAAGGCTGTCGGCATTCCTACCGTAGAGGTACATATTAGCGACATTAACGAGCGCGACGAGTTCAGAAAGTTTTCTTACGTTTCACTTTACGCAGAAAAGGTCATTGTTGGTAAAGGATTTGCTGGCTACGTTGAAGCATTAGAGTATTTTGTGGACAAATAAAAATGAAAGAAAATCAAAAGATTAGACCACTTGCCATATATCAATTACTAAAGAATCGCACCGATGCTTCTTCTGCTATGGGCTCTTTTGAGATAGCAGAAAGATTGAATCTGGAGGGCTTACCAAGTAGCATTAAAGAGGTAAAGGAAGATTTAAAACTACTCAAAAATTGGGGTTTTGGCATAAGTGAAATAGAGGGAGAGGATCTTTATTACCTTACAAATAAGGTCTTTAACGAAGTAGAACTTAGGATTTTAGTGGATGCCGTAGAGGGCGCAAGTTTCATTACGGAAAAAAAGACTTCGGAACTAATATCTAAACTTGCAACGCTTGCTGGAGTAAGCAAGAGTGAAATGCTAAAAAATCGCACGGCGTTTACAACGAATAAGCATACCAACGAAAGCATATATAACGCAGTTGCCACGCTTGACGAGTGCATTGGAAGTAAAATGAAATGCTCTTTTTTGTACTTTAATTATAGCGTGGAGGGTACTAGGCTTTATCGCAAGGAGCGTAAACGTTACGTTGTAAATCCTCTTTCGCTGGTATTTTCCGGAGATAACTATTATCTTTTAGCCTACGGCGATAAATATGAAAACGTGGTTACTTATCGCGTGGATAGAATGGACAAGGTTATGCCGGAAAACGAACCTATGTCTAATCCAACGTGGTTGCAAGGGTTTGATTTAAATCACTACAAAAAACAAATGTTTTCCATGTATAAAGGCGATCCCGTGGAAGTATCGCTGGAGTGCGATAATGGTGCAGTTGATGGTATTATAGATAAATTCGGCGAGCAAGTAAGCATGCTAAGATTGAATGAAAATACTTTCAGAGTTAAAGTTAAAGTGCAAATCAGCCCGGTATTTTTCGGTTGGTGTGCAACAAGTGGTGGAAGAATAAAAATAGTTGCCCCACTTGACGTTAAAAACGCATATTACGAACACTTATCCAAGTGTTAGGAGGATAAAATGGCTCAACAAACCTTAAGTTTTATAGACTATTACAATCAAAGTCCACGCAAGAAGAAAACAAAAATAATATGGGCATCGGTAGGTATCATTCTTTTAGCTGGATTAGTTCTGCTTGTAGCAAGTTACGGCTTGATATTTGGCATAACTACACTTGTTCACAAGCCTGTTGATTACAAAGAGGCTCTTGCAAACGGTACCGTAGCAAGTGGAAATAAAATCCATTTCTTAAATACAGAAAGTAGTGACTGCATTATTTTAGAATCTAACGGCCACCTTGCAATGATAGATTGTGGTGAAGATACCGATAACCCTCGTAAACTAGAGGAATTGGAACTTCCCGGCTTTGAAGATAGGGTGCTAAAATACGTAAAAGATAACTTCAAAGATGAAAATGGCAAAGTACATTTTGATTTTATTCTTGGTACGCACTCTCACTCCGACCATATAGGTGGTTTTGACACCCTTCTTGCCGATACCGATATCACGGTTGGCACGGCATATTTGAAACGTTATCAACCCTATTACATAATAGATCAAGAAATTGATGAGTGGGATAACGAAGAAGTATATAATCAAATGCTTAATGCCGTTAACGCAAGAGGTATAAACTTGGTACAAGATATACCTACTGAAGAGTTTATGCTAGGAACCTTTAAGTTAAGATTCTTGAACACTAAAGATCCTACGGAAAGGGGTGTTGGCGAAAATGAAAACGCAGTTGCTACCTTTGTAAAAGACGGCGACAAAAAGATTCTACTTATGGCAGACGTAAACTATCTTGATGGTGACGAGCAATTAATCGCTAAAGAAATTGGCAAAGTAGATTTAATAAAACTAGGACACCATGGATACGGCTATTCTTCGGGTACCCCCTTCCTTACTCGCACTCAACCTAAAATTGCTATTTATACCAATTTCCGAAGCAAAGCAACCATAACCGTTAGAATGCGCGTTACTTTAAATAGCAGAAGTTCTCAATATGCAACGGCAGATTATAATGGTATTATTGCCGTAATAGGTGAAGAAATTAAACTATATTCCAACATTCACTAGGAGTTTAGATGAAAGTATTATTCGTATGTAGTTCAAACGTGTGCCGTAGCCCATATTGTGAGTTTCACTTTAAAAGACTTATGGAAGAATATCCTAAACTAAAGGAAATGGTTACGGAATGTAATTCAGGGGCTGTTTTTAATCGCTCAAAGAAATTACAC
>JAZSKG010000130.1:0-3107 GCA_045534735.1 Candidatus Stercoripulliclostridium sp. | reverse complement strand
GGCTTTTTAGCGTTTTCCATTCTATTCTTCTAGGTATGCTAAAATCATGTTTACAATATCTGTGCTTGACGTAAAGATTGTATCGTCATAAGCGAGTACGTGGCCCTCTTTATCAAGAATTACCCACATTGGATATTCACTTGGCGCGTTTTGAGAAAGCGAATAGTGTAATGAGTATTCACCATGACCATAATCGTAAGAAATATTGTTGGTAAGCATCCATTGCATTGACTCTACGTACATATTACTATTTGGTTCGCAAGTATATACCGCTACACTATCCCCTATTTCGCTATAAGCAGTATTTAATAGTTTTAGAATCTCCAAATGTTCTTCCTCATAATAGTTATAGAAAAACATTACCGCCAATTCTCTAGCGTTGACGAACTCTTGCCAACTTTTAGAATTGTTCGCTTGGTTTGATACACTTAACCTTTTATTATTGACGTTGATACAATCCCCTATCTCATATCCGTTGTACGGGTGAGTGGTTTTGACTACAATTTCAACTTGGCGATTGTCGTCAAAAGCATATTTCTCGTATCTATCATTGTTTGGAGAGTAAACAATGTAACTATTCCAAAGGTATATGGTTTTCTTAAAACCTGTAATCAGAGCATATACGTTTTTGCCCTCAAAGCCATAAGATACCTTTACCACGCCTTCTTCATTTGTGGTATATTCCTCGCTCATGGTTTTGCCGTCACTAAGTTTAATCTTAGCCCCACCTATAAGGTCGCCAAAGGTATCCTTAATGGCAATGGTATATTCTCGTTTAATTCCAAAAACAACGTTTAGATTATATTGTTTAGAAGCAAATTTATATTTATTTTTATAAGTATAATCTCCCTCTACTTCTAATATATCAATAGAGATAACTTGCTTGTCCGGAGCAACGATTTTTATTACACCTTCATCATTAGTCGTAAAGGTACCAAGTTCTCCCTCTTCGGAACTAAATTTTGCTTTTATACCACTTATAGGATTACCATCATCATCTTTTACGGTAAAGGTATATTCCTTTTCCGATACCCTTTCCATTGCTTTTCTTATCTTCATAACCGGAGCAACGCCTGCGAGTTGTCCCTTTATTTGATACTCGGCTATCATAAATGCGTCTGTAATATCATACGACCAGAAATCGGTAAAAATATTCCCCTTATTGCTTACAAAACGCCTCTCGTAATTTTGAGGCATGGTTTCTTTAGGTGTACGCAGGCTCCAAGTAGCAATGAATTGGTAGTCGTCGTACACGTTGTTTATTTCCAAATTGCTCATTCCAAAACCTTGTGCTAAAGCATAAGGGGTTGCTGTTTTTTGCCTCTTTTCTGCAGTATTTAGATATTTTTCTACTTGCGCTTCGTCTAAAAGAGAAACCTTTTCTTTGGTGTTCGCTTGCTCTGCGCTCTCATTATTAATGGTTTGAGTTAGTGCCAATTTTTTCTCATAATAGCCAAATGAACTATTGTAAAAATGTTCATTCAACCAACTTCTTAGCGTGCTTGTTTCCCAATTGTATTGCCATAAATAATTAACTTGTGCGCCATATTCCTTCTCGTAATCCTTTTTGCTTAAATCTTGGTAGCCTTGGTTATCTAAAATGTTGGTCGTTTGAATCAACATGCTGTCTTCATCTTCTTCCAAAACAAGCCACTCAATAGGATCAAAATGGAACAAATAGAATTTATTTAATTCAACACCGACGTCATCCATTGTGCTATGTTCAGACGTGCCGTCAAGTTCAGATGAGTGTGGGCGATATTTCTTTGTATAAAAAACACGGAAACGTTCACCTAACACTTCCACGTCTTTATAAAGTGCATAATGCCCCTTTATGCCCTCGTCATAATAATCGTATACAGACCAAGATCCATCAAAGGCGTTTGGTTCTGTTCCAAGGAGCCCCGTCTCTGTTAGAATGTACATTCCAATTAAAGTATCCGTTATTTGAGATTGTGGATAGTAGCCGTAATATATTTTATCACCATGCCTACAATATAGGCCGTTAGATATGTGGAAATACTCTTCACATTTTTCACAATAGCAATTCTCGTCTACGTTACAAGCACGTGCCCCACAATCTTTACAAAGGCAATTATCATCCGGCACATGTACGGAGGCTTTACATACTTTACAAAGGCAATTTTCTACTTGATGATTTTGTTTACCACAAGTAATACAGGTGCATAAATCGTCGTATTCGTGGTATTCTTCGCCACAAGCGGTACAAACACAGTCTTCTATATTGTGAAAAGCCTCGCCACAAGTATCGCACACACAATTTGTTTTACTAGGATGATTACAAACGCTTTCTTCCCCATCTTCTACGGTGCATGCGATTGTTAGAGAAGTTACAAGAATCAAAATTAATATTAAAACGAAAAATAAACTGGTCTTTTTTTTCATATTAACCACCTTCTTTCTTCTATAATAATATTATATCATAGTTACACTATGCTTTGCAATAGTCATTTAAATGAGCATTTTTAGGCCTTTCGGCACAAAAAAGAGCGCTAGATGCGCCCTATTCTTTACTATTTTATGCGATTACCATCGTAGTCAAGTTCATAATAATTGTCGCAAAAATCGTAAAGGCAGATTCTATCCTTTTTCATTTCAAAGGAGTTTTTACCGGTAACGGAGGAAAAAATATCTTCGCCGGCAAAGGTCCATTTTTCTTGGAAGTTTGTATCCAGCATTGTAATTTGTACGTCGCCGTGTAAAAGGTAACCCCTATCCACCTTGTAGATTGCGTAGTTGAAACCCATAGTATTAAGGGCTTTGTCGCAAACGACTGCTCCACTCGTGAGGTCAATTTGTACCACTTGATAGTCCATAAGTACCGTTAAAAGATTGTCTTCTAATATAGCGCACTCGCTCTCTCTTAGAGAATAGCAACCAATGAGTGCAATACGATAATTCTTTGTGAAAAGGTCAACGCTTACGGCAAGAGTTTTAAAGTGGTCGCCCCTTTTGTAACCGAATGGATTTAGAGTTATATCGTAGTAGCGATTATCAACGGAATCAATAGTATAGGTTTCATCAACCTCAATTTTTACGTTTGCAACATAGTTTTCCAGTACCATATAAGTCGGAGGCCAAGCGGT
>JAZSKG010000155.1:0-1705 GCA_045534735.1 Candidatus Stercoripulliclostridium sp. | reverse complement strand
GAAACTATAATCTTGTCGGGCTTATTCTCATTATAATACTTAATGCATAAGTTGAGTCTTAATACCATTTTTTCCGACAACGTTCCGTCGTCGTTCATCCTATTTCCTAGTAATACGAAAACTTTCATAACTTCATTAGGTTTAAACCCGTCTCCTCGTCAAATTTCCTTTCAACTTCTACTTGAAATACGTCTATTACTAACTCTGCTGTTGCACTTATTCTTGCTGAATTAAGGTGTCCTCCGTAAACGGCATCAAGCGAAGCAAATGAACCGTGAACATGAACGTATGGTGCGCCATTCATTCTACTTAGGTTACCTGAAAGCGACACTATCTCCATATCTTCTTCTATAACCCTCTTGTTGTATTCCTTGGTAGATGCGCTAAAAACACCTATGGTTATGGAGTTTGTCGCACCAATTCCAGTTACTCTTCCACTTTTAATATTCAGCATCTCAATTAAGGCTTGAAGAGAGGAAATTACTTCCTCTCCCTTATTATGTCTTAATACGATAAATTCTTCATTTTGAACTTATTCCATTATGCAATTTCCTTTAGTAATTCTATTACTATAGTAAGCATACGAAGTACGTGGAAAGGACCCTTGTAAGTGTTGCCTTTGCAAGGGGGCTCAGTGGGTTTACCATCGCGACGCGAGTAACCAAACCACTCGCCGTACTTAAAGTCGCTAAAGTGAGCGAATGCATATTCAACAACCTTTTCAAAGATTTGGAAATATCTTTCATTTCCCGTTTCCTTGTAAAGTTTTAGAGATGCAATTATGGCTTCATTGTGGGGCCACCATAGTTTCATATCATGCTCGTATGCCTCTACAGGGAAGCCCTCGTAATCCTTGAAGTATAGTATGCCACCGTATTCGTTATCCCAGCCAAATTCAAAAGCGGTATCAAACACTTTTCTGGAGAAATCCAGGAGTTCATCATCTTTAGTATACAATGCTTGGTCTAGTAAAAACCAACTTAACTCTATGGAGTGTCCCGGATTTATTACCCTTGCTCCTGCGCTTTCACTAAAATATTCTCCGTTAATGCCTATACTTTCAAGCATGAAGCCGGTATCTTTAATGTTAAACGCTTTAATATCCTCAACAAGTTGAGTTGCAACCTCATCGTAATATGCTCTCTTTTCTTCGTCTGCATCTCTTAGCACACAAGTTACGTTTAAGAGAATCATGGGGAGATTAAGTGCTTTACTATCACGAGTGCCGGGCACGCTCTTAGGGGTGATTTTATAGGGATCGCTTGATGGATCACGATACATTCCTAAGCAAAAATCATAGTATTTTCTTGCATTTTCTAAGCATTCTACGTCGCCGGTTGCCTTATAGTATTCTGCGCAAGCGATGGTATAGAATGTTTCGGAGAACATATATCTTCTCTTGCGAAGAGGTTTTCCATCTGCGGTAACGGTAAAGTACATTCTGCCGTCATCATCTATGCAATGATTGTTTATAAAATCTATGCAAGATTTTGCAACCGGTAAATATTCCCTCTTACCAAAAGCATTTGCCATACGAGAAAACATATAGCCCGCTCTTCCTTGCATCCATACGCCCTTATCGGTGGAATAGATTTTTCCCTCTCTATTAAGGCTAGTATACATACCGCCGTTTACGGTATCAAAACCATGATTTAGCCAGAAAGGTACACAACTTTCAAACAACTCTTTTTCAAACAAATGTAAG
>JAZSKG010000097.1:0-3478 GCA_045534735.1 Candidatus Stercoripulliclostridium sp. | reverse complement strand
AACAACTTGCTCGGTTACTTTCTTTTCATCCATGGTTATCTAGGTAAAATTATCTTGGGTTCTTTGTGGTTTCTCTTGTAGAGAATACATTTGCTTCCTATGGCGCAAACGGGTTCGGCACCGGTTAGTTCTGCAAGTTCTTGTACTGCTAATTTAGCATCGTAATCTGAATTACGAAGTACGCTTATCTTTATGATTTCACGTGCTTCTAGCGCTTTATTAATTTCCTTTGCCATAACTTCGGTTACTCCCCCCTTTCCTACTTGGAAAATGGGATCTATGTTGCTACCTAATGCTTTAAGGTAACTGCGTTGTTTACTGGTTAACATTTTTTTACTCCTCTATCTCAAATTCTTTTAACGTTTCTTTGTAGTCACGATACTTATTTATTATACCAATATGTGGACGTTCTTTGGATGCTAGAAGGTGTTTTTCGCAGTCTTCTTTCTTTTCCCATAGTTCTTCAAAAACTACTTTTACTACACTCTTTTTCTTGTATACGACTGCATTAAAGTAAAGATTGCCCTCATCCAGTTTACTTGCCTTTGCGTGCTCTACGCAAGCCGTTATAAACTCTTTTTTTGCTTCTTCGTCTTTACTAAGACATAGGCTCTTAATTTTTAATAAATACATCTTGCACCTCTAACACTTCTTAATAAGACGTAGGTAAAACTCTACGCATTCCCAAATTCCTTTAAAGGTAATACGTTCGTTGTGTCCGTGAATGGTCCTTCTCTCTTCTGCACTCATAGATTGTGCGCTAAAGCGATATACCTTGTCGGAAATCTTACCATAATGTTGTGAGTCGGAACATGCAAACATTAAGTAAGGGGTAACCACTGCATCAGGAAAGGTTTCCCCAACTGCTTCTTTAACAAGTTCAAATTCTTCACAATCGGTACGTGATACAACAGAGGGCTCATTGCCGTTAATAACCTTTAGTTCTACTCTATCGTCGTCAATTACCTTCTTTACGTACTCAATGGTGCTTTCCATGGTTTCACCGGTCATAATACGGAAGTTAGAAAGCATTTCTGCTTGAGCAGGTAAAACGTTACGACCATTAGAGCCCTTCATTTGGGTGAATGCACAAGTGGTACGCATAAGAGCGTTTATTTCTCCACCACCCATTTTACCTATTAGGGAAAGAATGGGTTTAAAGAGCCACATGTTTGCAAATATAAGCCTATAAAGGAAGGTAGAGCGTCTTCCTAAAGTATCAAATAGCGCAAGGGTAGGCGCAGTAAAGTTTGCCTTAAACGGTTTACTTTCTACCTTACAACATGCCTTGGAAAGAATGCCTATGGGAGTCTTTGCAGGCGGAGCAGATGCGTGACCACCTTTAGACTTTACGGTATAGGAAAGGTTTAGCATTCCCTTTTCTGCAATACCTATAACTGCAACTCTATCCTTAACTCCGGGGAATACGTTTTCTACAACGGCACCACCTTCGTCAACAACAAGTTCAACGTTTATGCCACGGCGAGCAAACTCATCAACCATTTGAGGACAAGTAGGACCACTAATTTCTTCGTCACCGGAGAAGCATAGATATACGTCGTGCTTAGGAGTAAAGCCCTCTTTTATCAACGTTTCAACGGCTTGCATACATCCGTTTAAAGTAGATTTAGTATCAAGAGTGCCTCTGCCCCAAAGAACTTCGCCGTCAATAATTCCTTCAAAAGGTGCCTTTTCCCAACCACTTTCATCAACTTCTACAACGTCAAAGTGGGACATTAAAACGGTAGCCTTTTCACTACTTTCACCCTTCCAATAGAATTGAATACCACGTCTTCCTATATTCTCTTTATGGCACGTTGCATGAACAAGTGGAAACATATCTATGAGTTTGTTTTCAAACTTTTTAAACTCAGCATCGTCTTCAAGAGAATAATCTGCGTTAGAAATGGTTTTACATTTTACCATTTCACAAAGATCTTTAACAGCCTTTTCTTTATCAAAGTTTACCGGCTCAACTACCTTTTCTTCCTTAACTTCGGGCTTAAACTTTAAAGCGCGAAGAAGACAAATTAACAAAATAATGGTTATCATATTTCACCTCTTCAAATATAATAGCACTTATTTATTATTTTAGCAATGTTTTATGTAAAAGAAAAGCACCTCCTTACGGAAGTGCTTTTATAGTAATATTTTTTATTTTCCAAGTAGTGCAAGTACACCGTTTATGATTAGAACTACACCTATTACGATGAAGATCCAGTCAACCATAACCCATCTTGCTACGATTAGGAAGATACCTATTACAAGCATTATGATGGGCTTAATGAGTGCCATCCAATTCTTTTTATTAAAGTTCTTTACTATCATTACGATTTCGTAAACGGAGTATAAAACAAGTCCGATACCCAAAACTAAAAGTGCAATTTCAAGAATAAGCCATCCACATACTATAACGGCTATACCCAGTATAATTTCTATAACGGCGGGAATATACTTTTTCTTTACGATATCATATACGCCTAAGCCAATTAGAACTACACCTACAATAGTGAGTAGAACGTTAATCATTCCTGCACGGAAAATGCAGAATAATATACCTAAAACAATGAGTGCGATTGCATTTATTAATGCTTGATCGTTAATTTTCTTTTTTGCCATAACTATCTCCTTTTTTTGTTTATTTTTATGCCATTAAAGTTACAAGCACTGCCTTTTGAGCATGCATACGGTTTTCTGCTTCCTCAAAAATTTCATTTGCGTGCGCTTCTAAAACCTCTCCTGTAATTTCCTCTCCTCTGTGAGCAGGCAAGCAATGTTGTACCATTGCTCCCTCTTTTGCAAGTGCCATCAATTGACTGTTTACCTGGAAACCATTAAAGTCAATTCTGCGTTTTTGGGCTTCTTGTTCTTGTCCCATAGATGCCCAAACGTCGGTATATACTACATCTGCACCAGCAACTGCTTCTTCGGGTTTATTTGTGATTGTAAGTTTTCCTTGCTCCTTTCCCCACTTAACCAATTGTTCGTCGGGCTCATATCCCAAAGGACAAGCAATACTAACTTCCATTCCAACTTTTATGCAACCAACTATAAGGCTGTTTGCCATATTATTGCCATCTCCTATGAAAGCAAGTTTTAAACCTTCAAGTTTTCCTTTAAACTCTCTTATGGTTTGTAGATCTGCTAACACCTGGCAAGGATGACAATAGTCGGTTAGTCCGTTTATTACCGGAACGGAACCATATTCTGCTAACTTCTCTACGTCGTCTTGCTTAAAGGTTCTAATCATAATACCATCAAGAAAACGGCTTAGTACCCTTGCAGTATCCTCTATGGGTTCACCTCTACCTATTTGAAGATCGTTACCGGAAAGAAATAGTGCGTTTCCTCCAAGTTGATACATGCCTACCTCAAAAGAAACCCTGGTTCTGGTGGAAGCCTTACTAAATATCATTCCTAAAGTTTTCCCCTTCAGGTAATGATGTATTACTCCTTTTTTATTTTCTAAGTCGGAGGC
>JAZSKG010000233.1:0-6595 GCA_045534735.1 Candidatus Stercoripulliclostridium sp. | reverse complement strand
ATATAAAATTTTATAAAAAAAGGGGTTGCAAAATTTGGCGATTGCATTTATAATTGATTTATATACTATATCAATGAGGAGCAGGATATGGAGAAAATTATTGATAGTATCCAAGCAGTACTTGCAAAAGTAGACTTTCTAAATCTAGGTGGCTTACTTTCACCGGCCATTTATATTTTGGCAATAGGTGCAATCTTAGTGCTTATCACCTTCTTTATTGCTTTAGCAATTAAAGCCGGTAGCAAAGCAAACAAACTAAGAAAGCATCTTGACGACACCGTTGCTTACGTTGAAGCAACCGGTACCATTGATGCCGACAACGTTGAAGGACTAAACCAAAGAATCCAAGACAAAATCGTTCCCGATTCAATCGTTCGTGGTTGGGGAAGATTCTTAGAACAACAAACCGGTTATCCTTCCAACTATATGTCCGAATCCGAATGCTTGGGCGCAAAGAAAGGCAACCCCAACTATAAGTCCGGTAAAGCATTCTTTAACGTAGTAAGCGCTTTAATTATCATTGCTTGCATAGCCCTTACCGTTATAGGTTGTTACGGCGACGTATTCTCCATTGACGTTAAGACCGTTGAAGGAGTAAAGGATCTTATCCTTCTTGTTCTTCCCGTTCTTGCAACTCTAGTAGGACCTTTGCTAGTATACGTTATCTTTGGCGCATTCTTAAACCTAGCAGGCACCAACGAAGGCAAAAAGTTGGAACAATCTTTTAAGAAGTTCACCAACACTCTTGATACTTACGTAATCATCTTCCGTGAACCTCAAGACGAATTCATTAGCGAAAACATAGAAGAAATCAACTCTGCAATAGAAGAAATCCTTGCTTCCAAACTTGGCGATAGCGATATTCTTGAAATCATCACTACCCCCAAAGTTGAAGAAGACAAGATCGTAGAAGAAGAAACCCTAGAAATTGCTCCTGTTGAAGTTGAAGAAGAAGTTGTAGCAGTTGTTGACGAAGTTGAAGAAGATCTAGTTGCTGTATTTGATAACCAAGAAGGCTTAGAACAACTAAGAGAACTTACCTTAAGAGTTGCTAACGACGCTATCGACGGCATAGCAACCGAGCAAGAACTTGGAGAATTTGGATTGTTTATTCAAGACCTATTTAAAAGTGGAAGATTCTCAGACGAAGCAGTAAAAGTACTTGAAGAATGCTATGACGTTTGCGCTGGAGTATATCTAGACTACTTTGAAAACAAATAATTAAGAAAACCCTTAAAGCGCATATCAAGAAATTGCTATGCGCTTTAGACTTTAAAATACACAAAAACAGGTAAAATTAATGGACGACCCTTACAGTTTAAACTTAATAGTCAAATAAGCCTAGGCCACAACGAAAAGTTGTGGTAAACCCATTTTGTGCGCAAGAAGGGATATAGGCTTATATATCCCTTTTTATTTTGCCAAAATGAAGGAGGTGCAATGTGATACAACTATTCCAAACTGAAAAGAAACGCATTGTAGAAAAAAGTCCTGAATTTGGTGGAGGTCTAAATTTGAAGAACAAGTGGATTCACTTGGAAAACCCCACCGACCGCGAAATTGAACTTATAGAGCGCATAACCGGCGTTAATGAGGATTTGCTCAAAGCAGCGCTAGACGAAGACGAGCGCGCACGTATTGAGGTTGACGACGGCGATACCCTTGTTTTGTTTGATATCCCAACCATTGAAGAAGAAGAGGATTATTTCTCATATTCCACTATGCCTTTAGGTGTAGTACTTACTCGCAATACCATTATTACCGTTTGCTTAAGAGAAAACTCGGTAATACATAGTCTAATTGCAGGTAGAGCAAAGGGGCTGGATACCTCTAAGCAATACTTCTTCCTTTATCAACTTTTGTATTATACTCACGTTAAATACCTACAATATCTTCGCCAAATAGACAGAAGTTCACAACGTATACAAACCGAACTTCACAGGGCAACCAAGAATAAGGAACTCATACAACTTCTTGACCTAGAAAAATCTCTAGTTTACTTTTCCACTTCGTTGCGTGGCAATTCCGTTGTAATAGAAAGGGTTACCAAGATGGGTGCCAAGAAGTTGGACGAAGAAGCAGAAGAACTCATGGAAGACGTTGTTGTAGAAAATAGGCAGGCTATTGATATGTGTAAAAACTACCAAGACATTTTGGCGTCTACCATGTCAACGTACGCATCCGTTATTTCCAACAACCAAAACTCCATTATGAAAACGTTAACCATTATGACGGTTATCATAAGCGTACCTACGTTGTTCGCATCATTCTGGGGTATGAATACCGGAGTACCCTTTGAAGGACAAAGTTACGGCTTCTGGATAGTAGTAGCCATTTCCGTTGTTGTTTCTAGTGTTGTTGGATACTTTATTACAAGATACAACAACTATAAGAATGCAGGCTGGAAGGAAATTTTCTCATTTAAAAGAAACAAGAAAAAATAAAAATCGGGGTTATAAAAAACAAAGTTAGGAAACCCAAAGAAAGGGATACTGTGTTATTTTCATAATGGAGGGAGTTAAAATGGCAGAAAAGAAATACGTTGCCACGCACGAATATGCATCGTTTACAGCATCGGCATTCGGTAGGTCTATGATCTACACGTTAATGTCCACCTTTGCACTTATATTCTTTACCGATGCAGTAGGCATAGACCCGGTTCAAGCCGGAATACTTATTTTGATTGCTCGTATTTTTGATGCTTTTAACGATCCAATCATGGGTATTGTCGTTGATAAAACCCAAACCAAATGGGGTAAGTTTAGACCATACCTTTTGTTCTCACCCGCAATAATCGCTATTACCACTTGCCTACTATTCCTCTCTCCTAAATATTTAGGAATAGTAGGTGACGTTGGCAAACTTGTTTTCTGCTATTTTACCTATATACTATGGGGAATGTGCTTTACCATTCAAGACGTACCTTTCTGGAGCCTTTCTTCTGCAATTTCACCCAATGACGGAGAGCGCAGTAAGTTTATTTCCATCGCTCGTATCGGTAGCACTATAGGTGGTATTGCTCCTACCTTGGTAGTACCCATGATTACCGATTCCTTGGGATTGGAAAAGGGTTATTTAATCGCCGGTATAGTATTTGGTTGCGTAGGTAGTGCCATAAGCCTGCTTTCATTCTTTGGCACTAGAGAAAAACTCATCCTTAAGTCCGAACCTCAATCTTTTAAAGCAATATTCAAAGGCTTTGTTAATAATAAACCTTTGCTTATATTTATTATTGCAGCGCTTCTTGCCTCAACCGTAGTTATGGCACAAACCTCCGGTACTTATATTAGTAAATACTTATACGATACCGAAAAGGTAGTTAGCGATTCCGGCGTTGTATCATATTATATATTATATCCCAATGGTGATCGCTCCTTTATAACCAAAGGTATGTTCTTAACCGTTATGAGTGTTATGATAGGAATTGGTATGGTGCCTGCAATGGTGCTTGTTCCTATTGCAAGAAAAAAGTTTAGTTTGAAGCAAATTTACATCGCAAGCATGCTCTTTGGCGTGGTAGCGTCGGTAATCCTTTATTTCATCGGTTACGATAAACTTGGCGTTGCCTCTATTTTCGTTCTATTATTCTTCCTAATACTAATAGGTATTCCTCTAGGAGTATTCAACTGCATCACCTATAACTTTGTTGCAGACTGCACCGACTACGCAGAATGGAAGAACGGAGGACAAAGAATAGAGGGTGTATCATTTGCCGCTCAAACCTTAATATCCAAAGCATCTGCAGGTGTGGCAACTCTAATTACTTCGGTAATGCTTACTGCAATTAAGTACCAAGAACCCATAGAGGTAGACGGCATACTCGTAGAGCAAGCACAAAGCGTAGCAACTCGCGACGGCATGTTCCTAATGGTAACTCTTATTCCCGCAGTGGGCATGCTTCTCACTTGCATACCGATAATGTTCTTTGATTACACGGGAAAGAAAAAGGAGAAGATTAAGGCTGAACTGGAAGTTATACGTGCCGAGCGTATGGCAAAGGTGGAATCTAGTTCCAACGAATACGTAGAAGTTAGCGAAAACGCACAAGCAGAATAGGAAACAAAAAGCAAAATAAAAGCACGGATCGTCCCGTGCTTTTTTTGTTTTACTATATAGATTATTTTCTTAGTGCAACTCTTCTAATCTTACCATTGGTGGTACGTGGGAGTTCTTTTACAAAGTCTATAACTCTAGGATATTTGTAAGGAGCCGTGTGTGTCTTTACGTAGGTTTGGATATCCTTTTTGAGTTCTTCGGTGCCTTCAATACCATCTTTTAGTACGATAGTTGCTTTAACAACTTGACCACGAATGGGGTCGGGTACACCGGTGATTGCACATTCTACAACGTAGGGGAGTTCCATTATTACGGACTCAATTTCAAAGGGCCCGATTCTGTATCCACTTGACTTGATTACGTCGTCTATGCGTGACATGTACCAGAAGAATCCGTCTTCATCTCTCCAAGCCATATCGCCGGTGTGGTATAGTCCGTCGTGCATAGCCTTTTTCGTGGCTTCTTCGTTTAGGAAGTAGCCGGAGTATAGACCGAAAGGCTTGCCTTGGTCAATGCGTATAACGATTTCACCAACTTCACCGTCTTTACAAGGCTTGCCTTCAGCATCCACGATATCAACGTCGTATTGAGGAGTGGGCTTACCCATGGAGCCTAGGCGCATATCATTGTTAACAAGGTTTGCAATAGTAAGGGTGGTTTCGGTTTGGCCAAAGCCTTCGCGTATCTTTAGGCCGGTCGTCTTGTAGAATTGGTCAAATACTTCGCGATTGAGCGCTTCGCCTGCGGTGGTAACGTACTTTAGAGAGGAGAGGTCGTATTTGTTGATATCTGCAAGTAAGAAGAAACGGAGCATGGTGGGAGGAGCGCAGAAGGTCGTAATATGATACTTTGCAAACAAGGGGAGAATGTCCTCTGCTTTAAATTTATCAAAGTCATAGGTAAATACTGCTGCTTCGGAAAGCCATTGTCCATAGAGTTTACCCCAAACTGATTTACCCCAACCGGTATCGCTTATGGTAAAGTGTAGACCGTTTCTATCAACGTTGTGCCAATATTTTGCTGTAACGAGGTGACCGAGGGAATATTTTTGTGAGTGTGCTGCAATTTTGGGATATCCTTCGGTACCGGAGGTGAAGTACATTAGGCAGGTGTCGTCAATTTTGGTGTCAACTCTTTCTAGTTCTGTGCTGAAGGGAGCAAATTCACTATTAAAGTCGTGCCAGCCTTGGCGAGGAGCGCCGTCAACTTGAATTAGGGTTTGTACGGTAGGAGAAGTCTTTAGGGCTTGCTCGCATTCGTTTTGCATATAATCGTCGCCTACCATAACGACTGCTTTTATCTTTGCAGTATTAAAACGATATTCGTAGTCGTGTGCCATAAGTTGGTTAGAAGCAGGAACTGCTACTGCACCTAGTTTATGGAGGGCAACCATAGCATACCAGAATTGGTATCTTCTCTTTAGCACGAGCATAACGGCATCGCCTTTACCAATGCCCAAGGAACGGAAATAATTTGCCGTACGATTGGATTCTTCGCTGATGTCTTGGAAAGAGAAGATGCGCTCGTTCTTTTGGTTGTCTAGCCAAACCATAGCGGTTTTATTGGGAGTCTTTTTAGCAATGGCATCTACTACGTCGTAACCAAAGTTGTAATTATCTTCGGGGTGGAAATCAAGTTTAACGAGTCTACCCCTTTCGTCCAAAGTGGGGGTGACGAAGTTGTGGAAGATTTCCTTGTAGCCCTTTCCGTGAGTTGCGCTATCAACGGTAGGTACTTCGTGAATTTCAGATAAGGTCTTAGAGTTTTTAATAACAACTGCTAAGAATTTGCAGTCGCCGTCGTAAGCAACCATGCCGTGGGGTAGGTTTGCATTGTAGTAAATGGAGTCGCCTTCACCCAAAATGGTGGTATAGTTATCTACGGTTACGCGTAGTTTACCTTCTAGAATATAGTCAAATTCTTGGTCGTCGTGGGTGGAAACTTGAACGGGTTTATTTGCCTCTTCGGGATCGTATTTTGCAGTTACGAGGAAGGGCTCTGCGCTCTTGTCTTTAAATATGGCTGCACGGTGAATGTACTCAAAGCCATGCTCTCTTTCCAGGCTTTTGCCTTCTCCCTTACGGGTAACTTGGAAACCGGTAAGACGAGGGGTTTCACCGGTGATAAGTTGAATGATATCAACGCCAAAGTGCTTGGCAAGTTTTTGTAGGAAGTTGAAGGTAAAATCAACTTTGCCGGCTTCTGCATCGCGATATTCTTCAATGCTGACTTGAGCGGCTTTTGCTGCCTCTTCAACGCTAACGTCGGAGGCTTCGCGCAAATATTTAAGACGTGTTGCAATTTGTTTGATTTCGTAGTTGTTATACATATTTTCCTTAAGATAGGTGTTGCACCTAATAATTATTAACTTTCAATATTATATATCATTTAACCGCAGTGAGCAACAATTCTAAACGCAAAAGTAAAGACCACTTGCGGTGGTTTAAAAAATTCTATTAATTTGTCCGTTGTTCTGCTGGACGAGCGTCTAAAATATATCCCCCCTAGGGGATAATAATAATGGATATAATTATAGAAA
>JAZSKG010000108.1:0-2502 GCA_045534735.1 Candidatus Stercoripulliclostridium sp. | reverse complement strand
GGTGCATATCGGTAAATAGGTGAAAACCATATTCGCTATGGTACCGAAGATCCATACTATATTGCACCCATAGAAGAGGCTAATGCATGGGCAGATACAAATGAATATGGTCAATTAGAGCACTATGAAAAGATGCGCTTGTACTACGGTGAGGTACAATACGACGATCAATTTGAATCCGTCATTATAGCAAACGCAGTAAGATATAATTGCTACTTGAATGGAATAAGTGGAGCACAAATATTTGATACTCCCTTGTTTGATGCTGGCAAGTATAAACTTGGTGCAACCGGATTTAAAGCAGATAACTATGAAATTAAGGTTATTCCCGGTGTACTAACCGTTGCAAAGCGTGCATTGAACTTGTATACACAAAACGGATACTATGAAAAAGAGTATGGTGAAAGCAAGATTAAGTACGTTTATACGAACTTTGCTGGAAATGAAAATGAAGAGTTAATTAAGGTATACGTTGATAGTGACGGAGATGGTATTGCTGAAACTGAAGTATCAACTCTTGCTAATATGGCATGGGACTATAGTGTGGCAACCGGTGCTACCGATCCTCTAGATCCTAAAACACAGGTATCTGACGAATGGTTGAGTTTCTTACCCACTATGGGCAACTACGTAATGAAGAACTACACCATCAACTTCAGCACTCAAAGCATTATTGTAACCAAGGCACCTCTTTATTGCACGGTTGTACCTACCGATGAAACACTAGAAAGAGTTACGTCCATTTATATGGATCTACCAACCACCAGTGATTACAAGTTCTCTTATAGTGGATTAAAGAATGACGATAAGATAGAAGACATTATAACTTCTAGTCCTTCTATCAACTTCTTATCAAATGGCATGTATTTTGATGCGGGTATCCATATTCTAAACAAAAACAATTTGGATACTACCGGTATCACTCTACAAAACTATGATATTATGGTTGAAGAGTTCCAATACGGAGTTGAAAGAAGAAAGGTATACGTAAGCCTAGAAAACCTTTCTTCAGCACTGATAACCGAGGGCGGAAACGTATCAATTACTCCTTACATTGCAGAGGTAGTCTCTACAAAATCTGGTGATCAAGCCGCACAAATGCAAAGTGTTAAGATTGTTAGTGGACAATATGGATTAACTAACTTTGTATTTAAGATTGAAGGCTCAAGAAGTGACATAGAAAGCGTATTCAACAATATTCAAATTTCTAAGTACACAAAGACAACGGGTGTATTTAACGAGAAACAAAACGAAGCGGGAACTTCTATAACCATAACCCATCAAGAGTATTATAGATATGCCGATCTATACAAACATAACATCTCTTATTCCGTTGATCTAGATAATGGTATAGCGAAGGCAAAACTCTCCAATATGGGATTAAATTCTACCAACTTCGTATTTGAATATGAAGAGTTTGAAGTTAAACTATATGGCAGTATCGCAGGTGTTGCTGCTTATATGGAACAAAAATTACTTGCAAGCGACCTTGCACTATCAGATGCAGAGATTAATGACTTAATCAAATTTGTCGTTATAACTAACGATGCTAAGTCAAAGACTTGGACTATCAAGCAAATGATAGGAGAGGGTTTGGTAGACGTAGACGGAAATATACCTAACGAAGTAAGTAAAAATGCACTAATGACTTACGTTCTAAAGGATCCTTCATTCAACTACGTACTTACTACGACACTAACGGATGCATATTACACTAACTACTATTCTGGTGTTGAAGGAGCGACCGGTTCACTAGCCGTAGAAGATCTACGTCTAAAAGTATACGATTACGCAAGTGTTGGAAGTTGCACGTTACCATTACGTTTCTATCCTGAGAGTACGGCTATAACAACCAATCCTACTTTAAGTGACGGTGTAGAATATGGTAAACTTTATAGCACCGATTCTATTGTAAAAGTAACGGCACAAGAAACCTTGTTTAATGCAATGATGGTTGAACTAAGCGTTCGTCCTAATGCAAACGTTAAACTACCTAGCCTAGAAATAGGACTTAATGCAAATATTACCGATTCTGTAATTAGTTTAATATTCAATTATGGTGTTGGCAACGTAGTGACGGTCAAAGTAAATAATAGCGGTAAAGTGGGTATGGCAACCTATAGTGTTGCTTATGGTAACCTATTTGATGGTAACCTACATGAAATACGCGCATACCTAGATAAAGAAAATCTAACCTTGGTAATCAGCATTGATGGTACCAGTGGTGCGATGTTAAGTCTAAATGGTATTGTTAGCGAAAGTGGTGAAGTAGTATTGGCATCTTCACAAGATATAGTAGAAAGTTCAACCTTAAGTCTAACTTTAGGTGGCGATTGTGTAATTAGATCTATAATGCTTTCAGAACAAGGATTGTATGACGGCATAGGCGCACATATTGCAATCCCGGAAAATGTTTCTAGAGTAGTTAAGGTACCCAATGGATACGATGTATTTGAAACTACAATTTCTAACCTCAATACAATGTTTGGTATTAGAAGCATG
>JAZSKG010000140.1:0-5047 GCA_045534735.1 Candidatus Stercoripulliclostridium sp. | reverse complement strand
AAGGCACACGAAATTTTGCACACCAAGTACGTTGCAAGAAAGAAATATTAATTTTTAACTAACCATAAGAATACGGCTGTCTTGTGACAGCCGTATTCTAACCAATAGGAGTAATAATGGGTAATAATTACCACCATAACAAACATTTCAAAAAGAAAAAGTCCTTTCTTGACGAGAACTATCAACCCCCGTATGATAGTGAACTTTTAAGTCAAAGCATTGATATTTTAAAGTTAAGCGACGTTGTTAAGGAAAAACTTTTAAAGAGTAACGTCAAGACCATTCGTGACGTTGTTATTAGATGTGAAAAAGATTTTTATCGTATTCCTACGTTTGATAAGCGAAATTTAGGCGAAGTCAAGAGTGCCCTCAATAATAAAAGGTTGAGATTAAGGCCAATGCCGGAAGTTCAAAAGAACGATGGGAAGAAAGATGATAATCAAGTAGAAGTAACCAAGAATGCCCAAAAGGAAACCCCTAAGAACAACCAACAAAAGGGAACCAAAGGGGAGAAGGGCTCTAACAAAGAAAATAATCGCGCCCAAAAGAAGGGTGATAAGCAACAAGCAAATGCTAGCCAACAAAATGGTCGCGGAGATAATAAACAAAACGGAAAACAACCTAAACCCGACAACAAAAAGGTAAGGGAAGAGGTCAGCGAACAAAGAACAAAGGAAGAAAGAGAAAAACTTCGTCCTAAAAAGCAAGAGGTTGTTCATCCTCAAGATAAATACGTTAAAATCAACAAGAACGGAAAATGGGGATTTGCAACACGCGATGGAAAGACCGTTGTTGAACCGGAGTATGACGAAGTGTTCTTATTCCATGAAGAACTTTGTTGCGTGGAAAAGGATGATAAATTCGGATTCATAGACCGTAAAGGCGAGGTTATCATTCCCATAGAATATGATTGCGCTCTAAGTTTTTCAGAAGGATATGCTTGCGTTTTTAAAGGCGAGCACTGTGGTTATATTGATAAAGAAAACAATCTGGTTGTCGGTTATCAATTTGAGGCAGGAACTCCCGTAGAAGAAGGTAGTTCAAGAGTTAAGAAGTTAGGCAAATGGGGCGAACTCAGGATTGACAACCCAAGTGAAATTCGTTGGATAATCTAGTATGAAAAGAGTTGGTATTCTAGGCATATTAACCCTAATTATTATGGTTATATCGGTATCGGCAGTCTCCGGTATCGCTTTTGCCACGAGCACCGACTCATATATACTACACAAGGATACCCCACTATACGCCGATCAAACGTTAAGTACTATCGCTTGTAAACTTCCACAAAATCAAAAAGTAGCCGTATTGGAAGAGATTACTATAGGTGGAGAAGAGTATTTTAAGATAAACGTGGGCGATCAAATGGGATACGTAAGTGCATTATACGTTTATAGGACGACCTCTAAAGACAGCGAGCAAATATATAGAGCGAAAGCCCTAAGCAATAAGATAGGGGGAAGCATAGACGTATATTCAGAGCCTAGAGAAGGAGCAGGGGTTATTAGAAGTTACGTTGACGGCTCCGTACTTACTGTTGCTAGTAGTGAAGTTGAGGGATATCACGTAATTATAATGGAAGACGGAGTGGGCTACGTAAAAGATGAAAATCTAACGACGTCTATAAGTTATAACGAAAGAATAGCCATCGTAATAGCAATTATATGTGTTGTAGCAGTGGTATTAATACTGGTAATTACCTACTACAAACGCAATAGTAATTACTTTAAAAGTAAAAGAACTTCCAAGTAAAAAAGACCATGTTGTGGTCTTTTTTTAATGGATATAGTAGGGGTTATAATGCATAAAAAAGAACGTAGTATGCTACGTTCTTTTGTTGGTCTGGGTGAGAAGATTTGAACTTCCGGCCTCTTGAACCCCATTCAAGCGCGCTACCAAGCTGCGCCACACCCAGTCAAACCGCTTATGCGGTTTTATTGTTTAATTAATTATGCGTTAGCTTGTTCTAGGTTGTATAGCATCTTGGAAAGACGTGCAACCTTACGGCTTACGGTGTTATCCTTGTATACGCCAGCTTTGGTGATGGTGCTAACAGTGATGGGAAGAAGTTCTTTTGCGAGTTGAACGTCGCCAGCGGCTATAGCTGCTTCGTACTTCTTAACAGCGTTCTTGCACTTGGTGCGAAGAGAGTTATTTTTTGCGTTTTCTTCTTTGGTGATAAGAATTCTCTTTTTTTGTGATTTGATATTTGCCATTGTAATCTCCTTAACAGTTACAAACTATAAGTCTTGCGTTCCCAATTATAATATCATAATATTTTTTTATTGGCAAACAATTTTTGTATGTTTTTATTAAAAAAGTTTACACTTTTTGTATGAGAGAGTATTTTGAGTTTTTAGAAGATGAATTTATTGCCTCAAAAGTGGAAAAGTTGAACCTAAAAACGTTGATGGAAAGGGGGGAGATAACCCTCTATAGAAGAAAAAAAGAGAATGGTTCTTTATATTTTGTGCAAACCTCAGGCGATTTTATGGATTCACGCGTGCAACAAACGTTACTGGAAACAACAACTATAGCATTAAGAAGAGCGTTAAAATCCCTGGGAATAAAGCGAGGCGATCTTGTAATGGTCGTTGGGGTAGGTAATGGTGAGATGATAGCGGATAGTTTGGGGCCACGGGTAGTTTCCCAAGTGTCGGTTAGTGCGCATTTAAACCTTAAAAGGTTTAAGGGTAACCTGTGCGCCTTTTCCAGTGGCGTAAAAACAGGAACAGGTGTGGAGTCTTTTGAGGTTACAAAAGCATTGGTTAAGTCACTACGTCCTAAAGCAGTAATAGCAGTAGATACTCTTGCTAGTAGCACCATTGAAAGGCTTGGTAATTTAGTCCAAATAAAAAATGGTGAACTTACGCCAGGTGCCGGGGTGGGAAATCAAAAGAAAACGTTAGAGTATGCTACTTTAGGAGTACCCGTTATAGGAGTTGGGGTGCCGTTAATAATACACGCTAAGAACATAGTTCTTAATTATCTTAATGAAAGTGAAGAAAAGGTACTTTTCCCGCTTCTTAAAAGAATCACCGGCAACTTGGACGTTACGGCAAAAGAAATTGATTTGTACGTTTCAATCTACTCTAAGATTATTGCAATGGCTATAAATAGATCCGTACATGGTATAAGTATAAAAGCGTAGGCAAAATTTTAATTAAAGCGCATATTATTTAATATGCGAATTGGTTTAATAGACTCTGGAATCGGTGGGCTAACGTTGTTAAAAGAACTTAGGAAAGTGTGTCCTAGTAACGATTATACGTATTTTGCAGACACCTATGCACATCCTTATGGAAAATGGAATTCACACGCACTTAAAACACGACTTGTTAACGTAGCGGAATTGTTATACGAAATAGGCTCGGAGGTTATAATTTTTGCTTGCAACACGGCAACGACAATTGCCCTTGATGAGGTGCAAGAGAAACTTCCAATTCCAATTTTGGGAGTGAAACCCGAGTGTGCAAATCCAAAGAATTCGCTTATATTATGCACACCCCTAACGGCAACGACTAGCCTTATTAAAGACTATCAAGATAAGGGGGCAAAAGTTTATACGAATCTATGCTTAGCATCATTAATAGAAAGATACGTTGGAGAACTTGATATTTTAAACGACTACCTAAAGAGCGAACTTTCTACCTATCCTAAACCCCAAAATCTAGTCCTAGGTTGCACTCATTACGTATACGTTAGTAATCAACTAGAGAAGATTACGGGTGCAACTGCATGTACGGGTTTTGAGAGTATCATAACTTTCGTTAAATCATTTTCTACTTTGAAAGGGGAAGGGAGCATTAAATATATCTTTTCCGGACCACGAAAAGCAGAGGAATATGCCCAAATTCTTAAAAGAATTCATTAAAAAGTGGGCTGGAAATTAAAGTTTTTGTTAATTATACTTGTGATTTAGTTCATTATATAGTATTATATATGTACACGCATTCTTTTTAAGGAGAAATTATAATGGCAGTTTTTCACAAAGATAAACTTAGAAACATCGCTTTGATAGGTCATGGTGGCGAAGGTAAAACCTCTCTACTAGAAGCCATTCTTTACAAGACCAAGGCTATTGACCGTCAAGGTAAAGTAGACGACGGTAACTCCGTATCTGACTACGACCAAGAAGAAATCGCACGTAAAATGTCAATATCTCTTTCTATGGCATACGTGCTATATAAAGATTACAAAATCAATATTCTTGACGTTCCCGGCTTCTTTGACTTTGAAGGCGAAATGGTTTCCGCTCTTGCAGTTGCAGACGCAGCAATCGTTGTAACCGGTGCTAACGGAACCGTTCCTGTAGGCGCAGAAAAGGCTCTTGAATATTGCCAAGAAAAAGGCGTTCCCACTCTCATTTGGGTAAACGGCGTTAACAAAGAAAACAGCAGTTTTGATGCTACTCTAGAAGCATATCGTAACAAGTACGGTGCTAAGATCATTGCTATTGAACTTCCCATAATGAACGGTACCACTCTTGAGGGTTACGTAGACGTTATAGATGGCAAAGCATACGACGTTAAGGGCGCAGAAATCGCTATCCCCGGATCTCTTGCAGACAAGAAAGAAGAGGAAGAAGGCTACCTAATGGAATCTGTTGCTGAAGCAAGCGAAGAACTTATGGAAAAATACTTTGGTGGTGAAGAAATTTCCGCTGAAGAAAAGAAAGCAGGTCTTAAGTCTCGTTTCGTAAATGCAGAAGTATTCCCCGTTATGGCAGGCGTAGCAACCGGCAACTCTCAAATCACCGGACTCCTTGACCACGTTATTGATTTATTCCCCGTTCCAGGTGAATCTACCAAGATCAACTCCACTGCAGGCGAACTCGTATGTGATGAAAACGGCAAGTTTGTAGCACAAATCTTCAAGACCATCGTTGACCCATTCGTAGGTAGACTTCTTATGTTCAAAGTTCTACGTGGTAAGGTTGCAATCGGTGATCAAGTTATCAACGTAGAAAAAGACGAAAACGAAAAGATTTCTGCTATCACCATTCTCCGTGGTAAGAAGCAAGAAAACGTTGATGCTCTTTATGCTGGTG
>JAZSKG010000292.1:0-4629 GCA_045534735.1 Candidatus Stercoripulliclostridium sp. | reverse complement strand
GTCTTCCTAAGACCGCTTTGGCCTCCGACTTTTTCTACTTCTAGTGCAAGTTTTACTTCTTTTAGTTTTCGGTCAATAGTTTTCTCTTGATTTAAAAGGGCATTTTTTACAAGTTGTTGCGTAATAGTAGAACCACCTTCTTTAAAGTAGCCGGCTTTAATATTGTTTATGAGTGCGCCACCCATTCGTTTAACGTCTATTCCTTTATGCTCAAAAAATCGTTTATCTTCTAGGCTAACAAATGCTAAAATGGTGTAGGGGGATAGTTCCTCAAATGAAATTGCGTTAGAAATAGGAGAATAATATTCCATTTCTTGTCCCTCGGAATCAAAAATTTTAATTTTTGCTCCGGCTTTGCTTTCAATCGCATTTTTGTCAAGTTTTTGGTCTTTTACGACGGAAAATGCATAAAAACACGCACCGAGTATTATGAAAAACATAATAAATAATAATACTAATGAGGCTATTTTAAAATACTTTTTTGTCTTCATAGTGGTTTTAGTATTCATTAAATTGTGCTATTTATACTTGATTATCGCGCGCGTATATTATATAATTACTTTGTATGGAATATTTAGATATTAAGTTAGAAAAAAAGTATTATATTGAAACCTTTGGTTGCCAAATGAACGTGCATGAATCGGAAAAAGTTGCAGGTATATTGGTTAATCTTGGTTACGTGGAAACAAAAGTTCGTGCAGAGGCTAAAATTATAGTCTTTAATACTTGTTGTATTCGCGATACGGCAGAAAAGAAAATTTTCGGAAACATTGGCGAATTAAAGATTCTTAAGAAATTAGACAAGTCGCGTATTATCGTCATATTTGGTTGTATGACCCAACAAGAGGGCATGGCAGAAACCATTGCCTCCAAATTTCCCTTTGTTGACATTATTCTAGGAACCTCTAACGTTCATCTTCTTGCAGATAAAATAAACGAACTAGAAGAACGTAGAGCAAGAAAACGTGGAAAGATAGTAGAAATTGACCCCTCCGAAAGACCTCCAGTAGTTGAAGACGTTGTTCCTTATCGCACTTCTTATCCCAATGCTTGGGTTAATATCATGTATGGTTGCAACAACTTTTGTGCTTACTGCATAGTTCCTTACGTTCGTGGTAGAGAAAGAAGCCGTGATCCGGAACTGATTTTAGAAGAAGTAAGAAGCCTTGTTAATGCCGGATATAAGGAAATAACACTTCTAGGTCAAAACGTAGACAGTTATGGTTCCGACCGTACCGATGGAGTAGATTTTTACTATTTACTCAAGAAAATAGCAGAAATTCCTCAAAAATTCCGTTTGCGTTTCATGACTTCTCACCCCAAAGATCTTTCCGAAGAGGTAATTAAACTGATTGCCGAAACGCCTAATTTCTGTAATAACATTCACCTTCCCGTACAAGCAGGTTCCAATGCCGTACTAAAGGCTATGAATCGCCGTTATGATAGAGAAAGATACTTTTATTTAATAGATTTAATTAAGAAGTATATGCCAGATTGTGGTATTACTTCCGACATTATGGTTGGTTTCCCCGGTGAAACGGAAGAAGATTTCTTGGATACTTTAGATCTTGTAGAAAAAGTGCGTTATCATAATGCATTTACCTTCATATATTCCCCAAGAAAGGGCACCGTTGCAGCAAGAATGGAGCAAATCCCATATCCAATTAAGAGTGAAAGAATTAAAAGACTCATAGCGCTTCAAAACAAGATTACATTGGAAATTAGCGAAACCTACGTCGGAAAGGTAAAGGAAGTGCTAGTAGAAGATGCCCCTAAGGAAGGAATGCTTTGTGGTAGAACGGAATGTGGTAGACTTGTTAACTTCAAAGGTGATTCCTCTCTGGTAGGATCTTTTGTCAACGTAAGAATAGAAAAAAATAAGGCTTCAGCCCTTATAGGAGAGATAGTAAATGAGTGTTAAACAAAAATTATCCCCAATGATGGTGCACTATAAAGCACTCAAAGAACAATATGCAGATACGATACTTATGTATCGTCTTGGCGATTTTTACGAAATGTTCTTTGATGATGCCGTAGAAGCAAGTAAAATATTGGATCTTACCTTAACCGGTAGAGATTGTGGATTAGAAGAGCGCGCTCCCATGTGTGGCGTTCCTTTCCATGCTGTTGACGGATATATATCCAAACTTGTTAAAAACGGCAAAAAAGTTGCTATATGTGAGCAATTATCAGCGCCCGGCGACCAAAAAGGTATGGTTAAACGTGACGTAATTAGGGTTATTACACCCGGAACCGTTACCGACGACGAAATGCTGGATGCTAGTGCAAACAGTTATTTATTATCGGTTGTTTTAGAAAAAAGTGGCGTTGGTCTTGCTTGGGCAGATATTTCTACCGGCGAAGTTTACGTAAAGGAATTACCCTCTAATTACAATCTGGAAGACACCATTCTCTCCATAGCGCCAAGTGAAATTATTGCAAATACTAAGAGTTATACGGAAATTCTAGATTATGAAAGCGTATCTCTTGGTAAACTTCCTCGTCCTCAAGCGTATTATGATTATTCTTTTGACAAGCAAGTTTCTGAAAAATCCATTCTTAATTTCTATAACTTAAATAATTTGGGTGGATTAGGGCTAGAAAAGGGTTCTTTGCTTGTTTGCGCTCTCGGTGCATTGTTGGATTACGTTAGTGGAACGCAAAAAAGACAGTTAAAACACGTAAGAACTCCCAAAATTTTGCGCACCGGCGACAGAATGTTCATTGATTTTAATACTAAGCGCAACCTAGAACTTACTAAAACGCTATTTGATGGTTCTAAGGTTGGTTCTTTGTATTGGGTTTTAGATAGAACGCGCACCTCTATGGGCGCTCGTGCATTGCGTAAAGCAATAGACGAACCGTTTTCTCGTGCCATTGACGTTAAAGAAAGACTAGATGCCGTAGAAGATTTGGTCAAGAATGCAAGTATGCGCGAAGAACTAGGCGAGGCATTGTCTTCCATACACGACGTTGAAAGACTTTGCAACAGGATTGCATACGGCACCATAACTCCAAGAGGTGCTCAAGCAATTGCATATTCACTTAAGAAACTAGTAGCAGTTATATATGCACTTCGTAAGGCCAAGAGTCAAAGGGTTACGCTTTTAAGAGATGCCATAGACCCTCTAGAAGATCTTGCTAACTTTATAATGGGCGCACTTGTGGATACGCCTCCCATCACGGTTAAGGAGGGTGGTATATTCCGTGATGGATTTAATGCCGAACTAGATAGTTATAGAAACGCCAGATCCTCTGCAAAAAGATGGCTTGCAGAATATGAGGCAAAAGAGCGCGAAGAAACGGGCATTAAGCAATTAAAAGTTGGTTATAATAGGGTTTTTGGCTATTATATAGAGGTTTCTAACTCTAATTTACCCATGGTTCCCTACAGATTTGAACGCAAGCAAACTCTTACCACCGGCGAGCGTTTTATAACTGACGAACTTAAGAAAATGGAAGAGGTTATCTTAGGCGCAGAAGAAAAGGCTCTCAATTTGGAAAGTCGCTTGTTTGGTGACATTAAGAATAGCCTAAGTGACGTAGTGGCAATTTTACAAACCAACTCCAATGCCGTTGCAGAATTAGACCTCTTATATTCACTTTCATCAACTGCAGTTGCAAACGGCTACGTTCGTCCTAAAATTAATGAAAATAGCGACGATATAATCATAAAAGATGGTCGTCATCCCGTTGTTGAGGCATTAAAACGTCGTAACACCTTTGTTCCTAACGATACCATAATGACTAGCGATAGTCGTACATTAATTATAACGGGACCAAATATGGCCGGTAAATCAACGTATATGCGCCAAGTTGCGCTTATAGTACTTATGGCTCACGTTGGTAGTTTCGTACCTGCAAGCCAAGCAGAAATCTGCCTTGTTGATCGCATCTTTACGCGCGTGGGTGCAAGCGATAACGTTGCATATGGTCAATCAACGTTCATGGTAGAAATGACGGAAATGGCTAATATTTTGAACAATGCTACCTCTAAGAGTTTGTTAATACTTGATGAAATTGGTAGGGGTACTTCCACAATAGACGGTCTTTCCATTGCTTGGGCTATAGTTGAGCATTTAGCACTAAAACTTAATGCAAAGACTTTGTTTGCAACCCATTATCATGAACTAAGTGAACTTGAAAGTGAACTTCCCGGACTAAAGAATTATCATATTCTCATAAAGGATACAGACGGAAAGATTACCTTCCTTTATAAAATTGCTCGTGGTGGCGCAAACAAGAGTTTCGGTATTGAGGTTGCTACCCTTGCCGGCGTAAATGAAAAGATTACTAGTCGCGCCAAGATGATTATGGCATCCATAGAAGAAAGCCAAGAGGGTAAATTAAGCACTAAAATCGGTAATAATATATCGGAAGATGCAGTTCCCACCTCGCAAATAGGTTTCTTCCAAGAGGATAGCAAATACGATGAAATCGCTCGTGTTATTAACGATATTGATCTAAATAGTATTACGCCGTTACACGCTTTAACAATACTTTCCAATCTACAAAAAATGACCAAACCTACCGGGAAAAGGAAGAAATTATGAAAATAAATCTGCTAGATAGTAGTATATACAACTTAATATCTGCCGGCGAAGTAGTAGAAAATCCAAGTCGGATCGT
>JAZSKG010000204.1:0-3308 GCA_045534735.1 Candidatus Stercoripulliclostridium sp. | reverse complement strand
ACATATCGGTTATTAGATATATGGCGATCATACGTGCTTCGGCGAGGTCTTTGGTCTTCTTTTTACCAATGATATCCGGCTTCGTGATTTTGAAGTAATTACAAGTTGCGTTTATGATATCTTGGCTGTCTATTACGCCTTGCTTTTTAGTGGAAGTGTGACTCATTGCTTCCTTTGCGATTTCCAAATCGGGCGAGGATAGTCCTTTTAGTTTAGCATAGAAAACAACTCTACTTAGGTTACCTTCCAATTCTCTTATATTTGAATCACATTTTTCTGCAATGTAGTAAACTACGTCGTCGTTAACTGCTATTTTTTCTATGGTCATCTTCTTGCGAATGATGGCAATTCTCATATCTAGGTTAGGTGCGCCTACGTCTGCTATGAGACCTGCTTCAAAACGAGAACGTAATCTGTCTTCCAACGTTTCTATTTCCTTTGGAGGACGATCTGAAGTGAGTACTATTTGTTTGCCGTTTTGGTATAGATCGTTAAAAATATGGAATATGGCTTCTTGTAGACCTGTACGTTTTTTAAGAAATTGTACGTCGTCTATCATAAGCACGTCTACACTACGATATTTAGTACGGAAAGCCACCATCTTATTGGAAGCAAGTGAACTTACGAAGTCGTTAATTAATTGTTCGGAAGTAGTGTAAAGAACCTTTAATTCCGGCATATTGTCGGCAATATAGTTACCAATGGAATGTAATAGGTGGGTTTTACCAAGACCTACGCCACCATATATAAATAGAGGATTAAATCCCAAATAGGTGGTATTGGAAACGCCAGGAGATTGTGCTACGTTTAGTGCTGCGTGATAGGCTAGATTGTTGGAATCACCTATAACGAAGTTATCAAAAGTATAGCGAGAAACAAATTGTTTCTTAGTATCTTGTTGAGGGTTTTCCTTGGTAACTTCGGAATATTCTTTAATTTCCTCTTCAAAAAGAGATTTTTCACTTTCCTCTATTACTATTACGTCAGTAATCATTGAACCGGTTTCATTTAGTGCATTACAAATTAATTCTTTGTAATCTTTATTAACGGTTTTTTTGCTGTTTTGAGAGGGGGCGAGCAGTACTAAAGAATTATCCTTAACGCAAATAGGCGTTAAAGATTCTATCCAAAGAGAGTAGGACACAGCGTTTATGCCCTTAATGATATTATCGCAAACATCTTTCCATAAATTTTTAATATCTAACATAGTATAGATATTATAACACAAATGATATTATATTTCAAGGGAAAAGAAAGGGTTAAAGTTTAGTGCGTTCACCTTTTGTAAAAAGATATGATTTACCACCTGCAGAAAGTGTCTTTACCAGTGTTTCATCCTCAAAAACTAAAGCACTTTTATTTTCCACTGCATATGCTAAAGGTGAGTTTTTTGCAATATCGTCAAACTCCGGTCTATCGTCGTAATGAGGACTCATCATTCCTTTAAGTATACCTAATCCATCACTTACGGCATACTTAGAGCCTTCTACTGAATCTGTATATATTTTTTCAAACCAACATATTGCGCCTGCAGAAAGTCCTGCAATTATAACTCCTCTATTGTAAGCGTCTAGTATCATTTCTAGAAAACCGGTTTTGCGCCAAGTATCTAACATAAAAATAGTGTTGCCACCACCAACGTATATTAAATCGGCATTCATCAATTTCCCTTGTATTTTATCCATAGGGATATCTTTTTTAGTTAGTAGCGCAAGGTCTGCTTTTATATCAAAATTAGAGGTGTAGGTTTTCCTAAAAGAATTAAAATAGGGAAGTGAATCGTGAGAAGCAGTCCCGACAAAAACCGCGACTGCTCTTTTTTCTCCTGCACGTTCTTTTGCCATTATGGCAATTTGTTCGTCAATAGGTAGTGTTTCTTTAGAGCGAATTTCACCACCACCTATACAAATAAATCTTCTTGTCATATTACTTATTCGTGATTTCTACGAATACGTCGTCAGCAGTCGTTAGAGTGTTGCCACCTTCAACAATTTCAAAACTTCTTCCAACAAGTTGTCTTAACTCTTCGGTGGGGAGTGATGCTGCGTATGCTATTTTTTCTTCTGCAGTTAAATCTCCGCCTTCATAGTCGCGTAGTATGGATGCTTGGTAGTAATCTCTAACACCGTTATGTTGTGCGCCTACGTCGGGAGTAAACATGGGGGACATTGCGTAATATACGGTATTTTCTTTAATGATGGATAGAATTTCGGGATGATAGAATGCCTTTAATGCACTAGCATTATAGGTTACGAATTCAGTAACGATACCGTTTGCCGTAAGATCTTTCAAGCATTCAACGGAAGCAAAACCTGTACTTCTGGGGAGTTCTTTACCACTCCATCTGATTGTTAAGTCGGTATATCCTACGAATTTATAATTCTTGCCGTAAGGAATAGCAACACCATAGAAAGTGTCTTCTTGAACGATTCTGTCGGGGAGTTGGTTGGGATTAAGTTGTCCTACGTCTGCAAGTTCGGTTAGTAGGAAGGTACCACCGTTTACCATTTGACCACCCATAGAGTGAGCAGTAAATCTAATTTCTTTGTCACCAAAGTTTTCAGGTAGCATTTGCATTGCTCTAATATAATCTGCTGCAAAATGCTCGGTTAGAGTAAAGTTAGATACGTCCTCGTCAAAAGTTCTATCCGGTTTTCTGTAACGAATACCGGTAGGACCGTCTATAGCCCACATTTTTTCCTCTATCATATGATAGTCGGTGTCTTCTGCTGCAAACTTTTGGTAACTATACATTCCTACGTTGTAACCTTTATCTGCCCAGAACTTAAAATATTGAACGGGGTATTCGTAGCCGTATAATTCAGATTCGGGAGCATTCTTTTCTGGAGCCCAGTACATTTCTTCGGTGTAGTAACCTTCAACCAACATACCGTGTATATTTAAAATTGTGGGTTTGTTTGGATCTACTAGTGCAGCACCTTCTGGAGTAGAAGCATCTACTTTAACAAACATTTGGTCTTCTTCTATCCACTTGAGCCAGAACATACCTTGGTTCTTTAAAAGTGGATATTTTTCGTAATCAAATTTAACCTCTTTTGCGTAATCTACGTACTCAAAGTTTTCAGGATACAAACTATCGTCAGCAACCCTTACTTTTTTCCAACCGGTTTCAGATGGGAAAAATTTAGTTACTGCGATTGCACCACAGGTTGCAAATATAACTGCAAGTAATAGTACGACTATTGTTAAAGCAAATCTTTTCATATGGCTCTCCACAAAATAAATATACTTTAGTATAGCACTAAAGTATTATTCAGTCAATATACAATTATTTACGAATAGTTTTC
>JAZSKG010000027.1:0-4373 GCA_045534735.1 Candidatus Stercoripulliclostridium sp. | reverse complement strand
ATCTTTAATAGTTTCAGGGGCGGTTATTTACTATAACCGAACAATATCACCACTAGTTGTAGGGCTTGCAGAAGCAGAAATAAAAAAGTTAACTATAAACGCCATAACGCGCGGTAGTCTGAGACTAAAAACCTATGAAGCATTTTATGGGGATTTTTATGAGTATGAAAAGAACAACGAGGGTGAAATTGTGCTTGTAAGGTCCAACGTAAGCAACATTAATTTAATGAACTTGTATGCCCAAAAAGAGATACAAAAATGCCTAAATGGGCTGGAAAACGATAAAATAAGCATACCTGCAGGCGCTTTTACAGGGTCAAGTTGGCTTGCAGACAAGGGAGATGGTATAGAACTCAACGTTGTTCCAGTTGGAAGCGCGGAAACTAAACTTACTTCGTACTTTTATCACGAGGGTTTAAACCAAACTCTTCATAGATTGGTCCTTAAAGTAACGTCAACCGTAAAAATTATAGTACCCATAAAGGCTGAAGACGTAACTATAACAAGTGAATTTCTAATAGCAGAAGATTTAATACAAGGTAGAGTCCCCGACAGTTACGTTACTGGAATTAGCGACGACAATATATACGATCTACTGCCATAAAAAAGCCGTACCAATTGGGTACGGCATAAGGTTTACCTAAGTAAAAATCTATAGCGAGAAGAAATATTTTTTCATTGTCACGGTGTCTTCTGCTTGCGTTCCGTCCGACTCGCAAATGACGTAAGGCGACATGTCTAAAGAGTGGAAAACTTCCATTAAGGGTTCGTAGTCAGGACCGTATTTTTGGTCTTCAAAAGTAAGGTGTCGTATCTCTCCTTTTGCCCCATATTCAATTTTTGAAAAATGCACGTGCATGTTAAAAACTTTCTCTTTTGGCAAGAAATCGCTCATTTTCTGCACTATTGTATTATAATTTATTGCGTTATTTAGAATACCTTGCTCTCTTGCATTGATGTGACCGAAGTCTACGCAAGGGTAAAATCTTGGATCTAATGAACACACTTTTATTATCTCGTCAACGGTACCAAGTTGAGCCGTTTTGCCCATGGTTTCAAAGCATACTTTGTAGCCTTCACCATACCCTGCTTCGTCCAAAACCTCTACTAATCCCCTAGCGTTTTCTACCATAAGTTTTACTGCATCTTCACGTTGCATTTTGCCTTGAGTTGCAGGGTGAACGACCACTCTATCTCCACCAAAATCTCTAACCTTTTTAAGGGAGGATAAAATGTATCCGTAAGATTTTTTAATCATCTCAGGATCGGGATTAGCAAGATTAATGTAGTAAGGCGCATGAACGGTTAACTCAACGCCCTCTTCCTTAAATGCCTTACCTATATTTTGCGCCGTTTTCTCGTTAAGGGTAATACCTCTACCAAAAGAATACTCAAAAACGTCTATGCCCCTAGCCTTACACCAAGCGCCTGCTTCTAACGTTTGAGTATATCCTTCGTCGTAAAAACTCTTTGAATTGCCTGCTACACCGAATTTAATCATTTGACTCTCTTACCTTTTGTATATCGTTATGAATTTGAGCCTTTAACTCATCTAAACTATTAAATTTAACAACGCATCTAATACGTTCTACAAACTCAACGCGTATGATTTCTCCGTAAATATCGTCGGAAAAGTCCAAAATATGCGTTTCTATGGTTCTTCTATGAAAATCAAAGGTGGGACAGGTTCCAACGTTCGTAACACCTTTAAACCACTTTTCTCCCACTTTAACGCGCGTATCGTACACTCCGTCTAACGGAACCACTTTATCATCATCTATGTTTACGTTTGCAGTAGGTAAACCATAAGTTGCACCCACACCCCTGCCGTGAACGACTTCCCCACAAAGGAAATATCTGCTTCCAAGCAAGGAGTTAGCCGAGCCAACTTCGCCGTTTTCCAAATATTTGCGTATATCTCTAGAGGATATCTTCTTATTCCATTCAGACAAAATGGGTTGAGTAATACAAATTATACCTTTACTAATTGCCCAATTTGTGAGTTCTTTCATTCCAGCCTCGGCATTTACGCCAAAACGAAAGTCCTCGCCGGCTATAATGCCACCTATTCCTAGGTTTTCAAGGTAAACCAAAAACTCTTCGGCTGTCATTTTAAGAAAATCCTTGGTTGGCGCACCAACAAATACTTTTTCTATGCCAAATTCCTCAAAAACAATATTTTTTCTCTCTTCTAGGTTATATACGAGTTTATCGGTTTTGCCTAGCGTCTTAAAAAAATTGTCGTCAAAAGTAAAAATTGAAGGTGTAAGATTATACATATCTGCAAGCGCGCACAGATTTGCTATTAAACTACGGTGTCCTACGTGTATGCAATCAAAAAATCCAAGCGCAAGCATATACTTGGGCTTCTCGTCCAAGTTCATCAATGCCGGTTTTAATTGTGTCATACTACGTGATTTCATTACTTTAACCTTGCTTTAAAATCAATTCTTCCGTCTTCTTGGTTCTTTTCTGCAAGCCAAGTGAGTTCGTCGTTTATGTACATTTTAAAAGTTCCATCCGGGACCTTTAAGGACATTCTAACTCCGTTATCAAGCAGTCGCTCTGCACCCTTAGGAGCATCAAAACGAGGAAAATCTACTAAAACATCCTCTAGTTTTACTAAATTCTCTTTAATATCAATGCTTTCCAACTCTTTTAGAGTGTACGCCTTATCAATGTTAAAAATACCACTCGCCACACGCCTTATGTAACGCATATAACCAAGCGTTTCCATAGCATAAGCCATATCGCGCGCAATACTCCTTATGTAGGTTCCACCACTACAAGTAATCATGAAGGCAAAAGCGTCTTCCTTTTTGCCCAAGTACTCAACGTCATATATGGTTACTCTCTTAGGCTTTAGGGTGAATTCTATACCCTCGCGTGCAAGGTCGTAAGCGCGCCTACCGTCAACAGATTTTGCAGAATATAACGGTGGAATTTGGTCTATTTCCCCAATTAACGAGGGAATTACCGACCTAATTTCTTCTTCCGTTGCACCCTTTTCACACTCTTTAACGACAACACCACTTTCGTCAAGGGTATCGGTTTCTTTAGAAAATACAAATTCTGTGTAATACACTTTCTTTTTGTCTAAAGTATACTCAAAAAGCCTCGTTGCCTTACCTAAAGCGATAGGTAGCACACCTTCGCCGTCGGGATCCAACGTGCCGGTGTGTCCTATTTTATCAAAGGGTATTCCACGAGTCCTTAATATTCGTTTTAGTTTGGTTACTACAAACGCAGAACTCATGCCCTTTTCTTTGTTGACGTTTATAAATCCGTTAAGCATCTTCTAATACTTGTTTAGTAGCCTTTAAGAGTTTTTCTATGGTGTCGTTTAAGTTTCCGTATAATCTACAGCCACTAGCATAATAATGTCCACCACCACCGAATAAAGAGGCGATTTTACCTGCATTAACACCATATTTGGAACGAATTCCTATCTTATATGCCGGTTGATCCATCATTTCGGCAATAGATATGGCAACCTTAACGCCATTTATGCTAATTATATTGTTAATTATACCTTCAGTTTCATTAAGAGTCGTTCCCGTGGCTAAATAATCATCTTTTTGGAATATTATTATACCAACTTGACCATCCATAAAGAACTTTGCGTGAGACAAGGCGCGAGCCTTAAGCGCAAAGACTTCCGGGGTTTCTTCTTTCATTAGTTTGAACCCTATTTCTTGCCAGTTTATACCGAATTTAACAAGTTTTAGCGCAATTTCCAGCGTTTTTTCACTAGTGCAACTAAAGGTAAACAATCCGGTATCGGTAGCCATACCTGCATACAAGCAAATTGCAACGTTTTTGTCTATGGCACTCTCGTCGTTTTCAACCATAAACTTATAGAGGATTTCACAAGTAGAAGAAACGTTTTCGTATACTAGGTCTTCTACAAAAGGTTCTCCCGTTTCATGGTGGTCAAAACAAGCATGGTCGTCACATCTGTTAAAGAAAATTTTCATTGAGTTTTTGCCCATTCTGGGAGCACTACCACAGTCAACGGCAATACCTAAATCGTAGTACTTGCGTTCCCTTGCGTTTATGACTTCCATACCGGGCAGAACGTTAAACATTTCTCTTATTTCTGCCTTGTTTTCTACAAAAACGTATACTTCCTTGCCAACGTTCTTTAAATAATGATAGAGAGCAAGACTGCTCCCTATGCAATCGAAAACACAAACAGAAAGCTTATGGGTGTTATCGGAAATAATGACAATGTCGATAAAAAATACCTCACAGGCTTGTTCACAACTCTCAAGTATGGCAACGAAAGCTCAGATAGACCTCATGTTGCTTTCCGCTTGAAGCTTAATAAAGCAGGTACATATGCTGTAACCTTCTCGGCAAATGTCAAGGAA
>JAZSKG010000152.1:0-5000 GCA_045534735.1 Candidatus Stercoripulliclostridium sp. | reverse complement strand
GTCTTTATTGCGTGCCGTAGGCACTTATTAATTATCCTTAACGCAAACACAAAGTGTTTGTAATTAACGCACCGATAGGTGTAATTAACGCCTTCGCAGGGCGAAGGTAATTAACGCTCGCATAGCGAGTAGTTATTGCGTGCCGTAGGCACTTAATTTCGCATTTCGCATTTAATCAAAATCATTTTGCATTTCGCATTTAATTAAACTAACGCGTTTTATGTGTAAAGTGGTAATCAAAATAAAATATTTTTTAAAATTTTTCATATAAAAGGCGCACGCGCAAGGCAGTAAAAATTGTTGTTGAAATTGCTTAATTTGTGTGCTATAATCACAAAATAAAGAGAAAAACCAAAAAAGGGGAGATATTATGAGCATTGTTTATGGTGTCACAATGGCTATATCGGTTATGATGCTGATAGGCTACGTATCTCTAATTCGCAAAAAGGAGCTCTGGCTACTCAGCCTGTTTGTCGCGGTAACGGTTGTTAACGTAGGCTACTTTATGCTTTCTCTTTCTAAGTCCGTTGAATTTGCTCTTGTTGCTAACAAGATTGCATATTTTGGTCAAGTATTTCTCCCAATGTTTATTTTACTTACCATTTTTGACCTTTGTAGCATCAAGTACAACAAGATTCTGCCCATATCCCTTGCCTTAATAGGCGTACTCATTTTTGCTCTTGTATGCACCACGGGATATCTTCCCTGGTACTACAAAGAGGTTAGCCTTGGTTATGCAGACGGAGCAAGCAAGCTCATAAAGGTATATGGTCCTGCACATATAAGCTATTTAATTTACCTTGTGCTATACTTTGCGACTATGATTGGCGTAATCATTTACGTTGCCGTAAAGAAAAAGGTTGTGCCAAAGCAAACTATACTTATGGCATCGGTAGTGTTTGGAAACATTGCAGTATGGTTTATGGAGCAAATGTTAGACGTTAACTTTGAATTCCTCTCAGTTTCCTATCTTTTGAGTGAGCTTGTGCTTCTTGGGGTATATTGGATGGTGCAAGATTTGGAAAAGACCATCATACAAAAGCGTATTGCTATGGGCGAAAGCGTCACCTCTGACGAAAAGATAACTATACTTCTTGCAAGACTCCCTAAGGGCGAAAGTCTTACTCAAAGGGAAAAGGAAATTCTCGTAGCCCTTCTTGAAAACAAGAAAAGAAGGGAAATTGCGGAGGAGCTAAACATCTCCGAAAACACCGTTAAAACGCATACGGCACACATTTACGACAAGCTAAGCATATCGGGAAAGGAAGAATTAAACGCCATTACAAGTGCAGGTAACGCAAAGCAAGAATAACCCCACAAACCCCAATTTTCAAGATAGCCCACAAAGGGCTATTTTTTTGTTTTATATCACCCTCACCCAAAAATCACCCTTAACTCACCCGCTATTTTTTGCATTTCACCCCAGTTGGGTGAATACGCGCACGCATATTGAGATATAAAATGATACCATCCTAAAGTGGCAAAGTGCCTAAATAGAAGGAGATATCATTATGAAAGCAAAACGAATTAGTATACTTGCTTTAGTAGTAATCATAGCATTATTACTAGGCGTTCTAGCTGTTGCACCGTTTAGTGCTATGGCAGAGGAAGTAACCCAAGTTTGGAATTGGAACGAACTATTAAACGCGGTTAACTCGGATAAAACGAATATTGTACTTATGGTTGACATAGAGGACGTTGTTCCCGATGACGAGCTTCCCACAAAGCATCGTTTAGTGTTCAATGGCGGACTAAACTATACTCTTGATTTGAATGAGCACGAGATAAACGTAATAAATGCTGCCAACGAGTATTATACCGGTCAATTTTCTTTGATAGAAGTATCTAATAACTCTAGCCTTAATATTAAAAATGGTAGCATAGCCTTTAATAACTATTACGCCAAGGCTGACCGTAAATCTATGGGCGCGGTTGCAGTAAAGGACACTTCGACCCTAAATGCAACGAACGTAAATATGAGTAATAAATATACCGGTACGGTTGTTTACGCAACGGATAACGCAGACGTTACCCTTTTTGGTGGTGATTATAAGGTTCAAAATGGTTTTGCCATTTACCTTGATAGGCAAGCATCTCTCACTTTAGACGGAGGTGTTTATATCCACACGGTTATGGGCGATGCTACTAATACCGCGTTTGTTGACGGCTATGGTGCACTATATTCCGAAAGCACGGGAACTCTTAACGTGGATAATGTTTTATTTAAGTCGGGCGTACAAGTAAGCAGTTCTCAAATCGGTGCATTTTCCATTGCTACCCACGAGGTAACCATTAATGATAAAGTGTTGGCCGAAGATATATTCGAAGGAACCAACACAGAAGCAAAACAGCAAAACAAGGAATATTATTGGTATTCTTGGAACCAATATGCCCTTATGAAAACGGAAAACGCTCTTTTTGCTAATACCATAAAGGTTATAAATTTACAAAAGAAATATCCTATATCGGTTGAAAGTGGTGTGGCTTATATTAGTGGCGCGCCCGTAACCGAGGCAAGTTACGGACAAGAGGTTACCATTGTTGCAGATGCTCCCGAACAAGGCATGGAATTTGCTCGTTGGGGTACAAACGGTGTAACACTAACTAATATTTTTAGTGCAACAACCACTTTCAATATGGTTGCCTTACCCGTAGAGATTACCGCTTACTATGGTAATGAAACGATAAAATCCGTGAGTGCAACCGTGGGCGATATAATCCCCGGCAAGAAGATTTACGATACCGAAATCACCTTGGCAAATGGAGAATATCTAGAAGACTATGAATGGCGCGAAGACTCCTTATTGATGGATGAAGATGATATTTTCAAAGCAGGCAAGACATATTCTTTAACTCTTTTGGTATATCCGCGAGATGAACATCTATTTGGTGATACGGTAACCGCTACCATTAATGGTAATACTGCTACTGTTAATGCGTACCCACAATACGCATCTATCAACTATACCTTTGAGCCGACACCTTCCGTAGGATTTAGTGTTATATACGATGAAGCCAATTCTCAACTTGGCGTTGGGGGTAAAATTGTGCTTGATACCGCACTAATGGCAGACCAAAGTGTAGAATTTGCAACCGCACTTGGCCAAGGCCAAGTAACCTACCAATGGTATAGAAATGGTGAGGTTGTAGAAGGTGCCACAACATCCACTTACGACCTTACTGCTGAAGATGCACAATGCAAATTTTATGCTGTTGTAACTGCAAACGGCAAGACCAATTATGGATATAACGTTAATTGCGGTAGTAACCTTTATAGACTTTATTTGAATGCTAGCGATATAGTTCCCGGTGGATCTGTTCCCCAAGTTTCTCCCGCAACTCCCAGTGTTTCTATTGATGCCGAAAGTTTGTATATATCAGAAATCCTTGGCGAAAATAGCTATAGCATTGCTCAAAGCATAGGTGGTGTAATTTTGATTCCTGGCAAGAGCTATCGTTTGCTTGGTACGATTATAGAACAAGACGGAGTATATTTATCAACTGGTGCAAGCGTTTATGTAAACGATGTACTATTGGACGAAACCCTAGACAACTATCACCGTTTCTTCTATGATTTTGAAGTTCCGGCAGTCGATTTTCCTGTTTACTATACAACCAATGGCGCAGTAGGTATTGGTGTAACCCTTACCGTTGACGTTGAAAGAATGTGTACCGAAAACGCCACTTTCAAAAATGCTTACGACCACGCAAATGCTACCTATCAAACAGTATTCTATCAATGGTACAAAAATGGCGAAGCAATAAATGGTGAAACCGATATTTCTTATACCGTAAAATCTAGTGATAAAAATAGTTTGATTCATTGTCAAGTTACCCTTGTTGATGGTAAGTATGGTGTTGGTGAGCAATATTCAATAAGCAATGCTATTACCGTGTTGACCGTTGAAATGCCAATACCAAAGGCAGGCGAAGAAAGAATAGTAAGTGGAATATACGCCGATGGTGTTACTGTTCAAGCAATGTGGTGGCCACAAGAAACGGGTGCAGAAATGCAAGGTGGAGACACCTATGAAGAAGGCGTTGTATATGAGTATCTTATTTCGTTCACACTTAAATCTGGTTTGGTAATGGCTGATGCAGAGGATAGAACGGTTTTCGTTTACGGGGAAAAGGCTACCCATCTTAGTGGCTATGTTTACACGGGTGAAATTACTGCACTACATACTCACCAATATAGTGATGAAGTTTGGGCGTATGACGAAGAAGGCTGTCACTGGCAACCATGTGTTGTTCCGGGATGTACTAACCCACACGAAGAAATGGTAATGTATGCAGACCATTGGGGCGGCGGAGCAACCTGTCAACAAACTGGCATATGTGGTCAATGTGGTAAAGAGTATTTGGGATACCACGATTTCTCCGTTCCCGATTATCAATACGTTGACGATATGATGTGTGCAAACTTCTGTGAGTATTGCGACCTATACGTTGATGCAGATTATCATAGTGGTGGTGTTTCAACTTGTCAAAGCAAATCAGTTTGTGAGTGGTGTAATCACGAATATGGTAAGCTTGCAGACCACGCGGGTGGAACTGCAACCTGCTACGAAAAGGCAACCTGTACTACTTGTGGTGAAGAGTATGGCGAGATGTTAGACCACGTCTGGAGCGAAGGTTGGGATTATAAAGATGCAAACGGACATGCACACCTTTGTGAAAACAGCGGATGTACTGCACACGATAGCATTATTCCCCATACCCCCAATATTCCTAATGCTACCGAAGAAGAGGCTAAGGTATGTACCGTTTGTGATTATGTAATTGCACCTAGACTAAACCACGTACACTCCTTAACTCTCGTTGTAGCAAAGGAAGCAACCTGTACTGAAAACGGCAATATCGCATACTACACCTGTAACTGCGGACAATGGTTTAGCGATAGCGAAGGTAATACCCTGATTGCAGACCATAGTTCAGTAGTAATTTCTGCAACCGGACACAACTACGAAGGCGTAGCATGGTCATGTGATGCAAACGAG
>JAZSKG010000100.1:0-18509 GCA_045534735.1 Candidatus Stercoripulliclostridium sp. | reverse complement strand
TATATTTATAATCTTATCCTTAACGTATATAACTTTTATTACGTTTAGACCGTTTAGTAGACCGAGTTCGTTAACCTTTTCTAATACTTCATCTTGGCTTGCACCACGGTTTACGGTAACTCTGCCCTTTAACTTGCCCATGATTTGAACGGGGATTTCTACGCTGTCGTCTATGAGTTTAGCAGGGTCGTACTTGGGCCAACTTGCCTTTTCCAACTTTTCGCCCATTACGATTTCGTAAAGTTCGCTGGTCATGTGGGGAGCAACGGGGTTTAGTAGAATTGCCATGGTAGCAAGTTCTTTTTTACTTACCTTACCACGAGAAGATACCGTATTAAGTGTAGTCTTTATCTTAGCGATAGCAGTATTAAACTTGCATGCTTCGTAGTCGTCGCTAACTGCTTTAACAAGTGCGTCAAGGTTGAGGTCGCTAGTGTCGCAGTTGTCTACAACTATGTCTTGTAGTGCCCAGAATCTTTGGTGGAAACGGTTGCAACCCTTAATGCCTTCTGCACTCCAAGGAGCAGGTTTTTCATAGTCGCCTATAAACATTATAAATAGACGAAGTACGTCTGCACCATATTGCTTTACAACGTCGTCGGGATTTACTACGTTACCCCTGGACTTACTCATCTTTTCGCCGTCGGATCCGAGGATTAGACCTTGGTAAGATCTTCTTACGTAGGGTTCTTCGTGCTCAACAACGCCGATGTCGTAAAGGAATTGGTTCCAGAAACGGCTGTATATGAGGTGGCGGGTAACGTGTTCCATACCACCGTTGTACCAGTCAACTTGTCCCCAATATTTGTGAGCGTCGGGGTTAACTACGTGCTTGTCGTCACGAGGACTTTGGTAACGCAAGAAGTACCAACTTGAGCCGGCCCATTGGGGCATGGTGTCGGTTTCACGTTTGGAGGGTGCGCCACAAATAGGACAGGTAGTGTTTACCCAATCGGTGCACTTGGTGAGGGGGCTGGTGCCGTCGTCGGTGGGGGTAAAGTCTTCAAGAGTGGGAAGTGTTAGGGGAAGTTCACTTTCGGGAACGGTAACTTGACCACAGTGAGGACAATTGATAATCGGAATGGGTTCGCCCCAGTATCTTTGACGGTTGAATGCCCAGTCTTTCATCTTGTAATCGGTCTTTGCATGACCAACGCCAAGTTCTTCCATTTTTTCTATCATCTTAGCGATTGCAGGTTTAACTTGTAAGCCGTTTAGGAAGTCGCTGTTAACCATAACGCCTGCACCTTCTTTTGCACAGTAGGGCTCTTCTTGAACGTCAACGTCACTCTTAATAACTTCTATGATAGGAAGGTTGTATTTTTTAGCAAAATCCCAGTCGCGCTTGTCGTGTGCAGGAACTGCCATAATAGCGCCGGTGCCGTAATCCATCATAACGTAGTCTGCCGTAAAGATTGGAATTTCGGTACCCGTAATGGGGTTAACTGCTACCATACCTTCAACTTTTATACCGGTCTTATCCTTGTTAACTTGAACGCGGTCAAACTCTTTTTTAAGTTTTGCTTGCTCTTGGTAAGCACTAACTTCTTCTTCGTTCTTAATGTATTCTTTGTTGTCGCGAAGTAGGGGATGTTCGGGAGAAACTACTAGGAAAGTAGCACCGAAAATGGTATCGGGACGGGTGGTGTAAACTACCAAAGGATATTCCTTATCGCCGTATTTTACTTTGAAGGTTACTTCTGCACCTTGAGATTTACCTATCCAGTTTTGTTGTTCGGTCTTAATTCTTTCGGGGAAGTTTACGTTTTCCAGACCACTTAGAAGTCTTTCTGCGTATTCACGAATTCTTAGGAACCAAACGTCCTTTTCCTTTTGTACAACTTCGGAACCACAACGGTCGCAAAGTCCACCTTGGCTTTCTTCGTTAGCGAGAACTACCTTACATTTGGGGCAGAAGTTAACGGTGATGGTTACTTTGTATGCAAGACCCTTTTTGAAGAGTTGTATGAAAATCCATTGGGTCCATTTATAGTAGTCGGGATCGGTGGTATCTATGGTACGAGCCCAGTCAAAACTGTAACCAATAGTCTTGAGTTGTCTTTCAAATTGGGTAATGTTTTTGTCGGTAACTATGCGAGGATGTTGTTTGGTTTGCATAGCATAGTTTTCGGTGGGTAGACCAAAAGCATCGTAACCGATGGGGAACAATACGTTATAGCCTTCAAGACGTTTCTTTCTAGCAATAACTTCCATGGAGGAGAATGCTCTAATGTGACCTACGTGTAGACCGGCACCACTAGGATAGGGGAACTCTATAAGACCATAAAACTTGGGCTTAGAGAGATCTTCGCCTGTTTCAAAAACTTTACCTTCGTACCAGTAATCTTGCCATTTTTTTTCAACTTTAGAAAAATCGTATTTTTGTGCCATTATTTTACTTCCTAAAATAAAAATTTATCCTAAATAGTATACAATAAAGGTCTATTTTTAGCAAGTAATTCGCCCAATATTTGCCCCCTTTGTCAATTTTATTCTTAAAAAATGCGCACGTACGCACGACTTCACTAAAACTACACTTAATTTGTATTGCTTTTATGCGCGCAAATAGTGTATAATTACACATATGGCAAAAATTTTCAACTCCAGATTCATAATGCTTGCTGTTGCTACGATAGTCGTCGTAGCCCTTGTTGTTGGATGCGTACTGGTAAGCCTAAAACCAACAACCGAATACAAGGGAGTATTAAGTATTGAAGAAGTTACTAAGTCCAGTAGCGTCAGATATAGTCTGGAAACCGAAAATAAATTCAAGCAAGACGTAAGCGTAATGTTGGAAAAAATGCTTGCTTCTTTCTTTGACACCATAAAAGAATTTGAGGGCACGCGCATAGAAATTAATAATTCTTCAGTCGTTTCCGAGCCCCTTCTTTCCATTTTCTCCAAGGCGGGAATTCCCTCCGATAAACTTCTTAATTTTTCCTCCTACTTAAAGAATATAGATACCGACGAGGCAGTTTTATCGGTATGGTTTTACCTAATAAGAATAGAAGAATTACCGGACGGCAAATATCAAGGTCGTTTTGCGACTCCTACCGAACTTGCTGAAATCTTTACCGGCGAGGTAGATCTTGGGTACGCGGTTAGCGACGTAGTGAAAAATACGGCACTTACTGCAGAAGAGGTAGGTAGACTGCTTTTTGAACTCATATATGCTTTTTCCGATAGTGAACAACAAGCCGTTTTAACCGACGTTGGTAGGGCAAGTTTCGTTTCCCTTTTCGTGTCGGCTACGACCATATATGAAGCATACGTAGAATTTAGCCTAGTCGGTGGCTCACTTTCCGAAGCGAGAATGCTAGGTGAGTTAGCCTATGAAATGGGCGCAGAGTTAGACGAACTTTTAAAAGGCCACGGCGTAAAGGCGCTTTTAACGGCATTTTTACTTAACGGCGAACAAACCATAGATGATACGGCACTAAGGAGTTTCTTAACGTCTTCAGGTGTAGATACTTCTACTCTTGCAAACGTCAGCGAAGTAAATTCAGCCCTAACTGCTGGAGTATATCTAGCCGAGTTCGGTTTATATTTTGCCCGTACCACGTTGATGGAGGTCGGTAATGCTCCGTTTGAATATTTAGCCGAGTACTATGCGCAAGAAAAGGAAAATAGTATCCATTATCTCTATATGCATCAAGTAACGCTTGCTCGCGCGCTAGTCAAAGGAATGGAAGATGGTTTAGACGAGGGCGATCTTATAGAAAGCGAAGACGAACTCATAGAGGCACTTGCTAACTTTAAATTAACCATAGAAGAGGTGAAACTGGAAATCGGCGACCCCACGGCAAGAAAGGCTGAACTAAAGGATTACTTTACTACCTACGTCAATACGGCTAAAGCATTAAGCCAAGAATTTAGTGGGTTAACAAAGGTGGAAGACGTCGCCACATTAAGTAGCGAACAATTGGCAAAACTAGAGGATTATTCCAAAACGTTGAACGACATCAATTACAATGAACTAATGGTAGGGGCAGATAATTTTGCCTCCACTTTACTTATAAATATTATCTTTAACGCCATGAGCCAAGTTATGAACGATGCACTTGGTGGAATGGCTAAGTAGGAGAGAATATGGCAGTACTTTCGTGCGTAAACGTAACTAAATATTTTGGCGAAAATCGCGTATTGGATAACGTGTCTTTAGAGATAGAGAGGGGAAGTTTTGTTTCCATAGTAGGTGCTTCCGGTTCGGGTAAAAGTACCCTTTTAACAATATTGGGTGGAATAGATAAGCCAACCGATGGAAAGGTGCTACTGGAGAGCAAAGAAATTTCCAATATGAGTGAAAAGGAACTAGCCATACTCCGTAGAACGAAATTGGGATTTGTTTTCCAATTCTTTAACCTTGCACCATATCTTACGGCAGAAGAAAACGTGCTTCTTCCCATAATGCTTGGTGGCAGAATTAAAGACGAGCATCGTGCCCGCGCTAGGGAACTAATGGAGTACTTGGGAATACTAGAGTTAAAGGACAAACTACCCAGCAAAATGAGTGGTGGCGAGCAACAACGTATAGCCATTGCTAGAGGTCTTATTTTTAACCCCGAAGTTATTTTACTGGACGAGCCGACGGGTAACCTAGATAGTAAAAACTCGGAAGAAATAATGAGCCTTTTAAAGCGTATCAACAAGGAATTTAATACGACTATCGTTCAAGTTACTCACTCCGACGTAAACGCAAACTATGGTAACGTAATAATTACCATTCGTGACGGTAAAATAATTCGTAGCGACGTATCTTCTTTCGTGGAAAAGGTAGAAGAGGTTGCTAAAGTTGAAGAACAAGAACCCCAAAGTGAAATAACTTCACAACAACAAGAAGAAGTTAATAAAGAGGATATAACCACACAAGAAGAAAACAAAAACTAGTAGGTAAAAGGGTAAATGAAGGCATTTTTAAGACACGTACTAAGGAGTGCTGACTCCGAAAAAGGGCAGGTAGCAGTAATAGTTATAACTATTGCTATTGTTACTTGCATGGTCTTTATTACCTTTAGTATGTACGACGTGTTCTTTAATATAAATATGGAAGAATACGACAGAGTTGCAGACGGCGCACATATGCTACTGGGCGACAACTTCGCATCGGGAGAAACCTTTAGTAAAGCAAGACTGGATAGGGTACTGCAAAACGAGCCCGAGGGTGAAATTAAGGACATATCCTATTTTGTAAAATTCCCCACCATTTTAAAAACAGATACCGAATCCAAGTCTGTTTTAGTGGAGGCAACGGACCTAGATGAATACCTAGCCAAAAAACAAATCAAGTACGTTGAAATTTTTGATGCAAATACGAAAAATCCCGACTTACCTTACCAAGAATCCGGTGGATATAGTTCGGTTATCATTGGTGAAAGTTTTGCAGAAGAAGCAAATATCAAGGTTGGTGACCTAGTAGAAGTTTATCTTCCCACGTATAGTATGTACACCTCGCTTGTGGTTAGGGCAATTGCAGTTAACGAGGGCATTTTTGGAGCAGCAAGCAATCTAAATATACTAGTAGATTTTGAAGCCGTAGGAAATCAAGGACAACTTAGCGCAGTATATATTAACTTTACCGACGAGGCACTCTTTGAAAAATACGAAGCGCTGTTTGAAACCTATTTCCCTAGCGTAAAATGTGGCGAGGGTAATAGTTATTCCGAAGTTATCGGCATAGTAACTAACAACACCTTGCTTCTTTCCATAGCGCTTATATTCCTAGTCGCAACCCTAGGATTAATACTCTTTACTTCCTACCTAATCATATCCCGTAATCGCATGGGAGAAATGATAATATTTAAGTCTGCCGGTGCAACCCCGGCGCAGGTAGCGGGTATAATGCTACTGGAAGTTGTATTCTACGCCGTTGTCGGTGGAGCCATAGGTTTAATGCTCGGTAGAGTAATGATGGGAGTTGTAAGTAGCGCACTTTTGCCTTATGCTCCCGGCGTCGTAACCTATCCCTTCTGGAAGTTCCTAGTTTCCTTCATTATTGCTATTGTGGTTTCCAATATATCCACTTTGGTACCCGTAATTCAATTAAGTAAGAAGACCGTAAGAGAACTTTCATCTACGGGATTTAAGAGTGCAAAGCCCTCTAATCTTATTACTTTTATTATAAGTAGCGTGCTTGTTGTCGCTATCGCAATTACCTATGCTTTCCTAAAAGGAATCGCTTTACTGGTTCTTTCCGTAGCGCTTATTCTTGCAATAGCATTTTGGATTTATACTGCCATTGGTTACGTAACCATGGTTATAAGTAAACTTGTACAAAAGATATGTAAGGGTGGTTCACCTTATCTTGCCGGGCTTAGCGTAAATCGTTCAAGCGCTATGCGTACCGTAACTACTTTAATAGCCGTCGTTATTACCTTCTCATTCCTAATTACCCAAGTTGTTGGAATAGTAAAGGATGCAACGATACCCTTTAGAGAACGTTACAATGCCGACTACGTAGTGCTTTCCCAAAACAAACTGGAACTCCACGAGTACGATTTAATTAAGGGCACAGCCCTAGGCGTGCCCGGAATAGACGGGGTAGGCTGGTTTAATACGGTAGATTATACCTTTGAAGATGATGAAACAACCGATTTAACCATATATGGCGTTAACGACCATTGGGCACTAACCCATTGTACGGAAGGATTGGACAAAGACGTGGAAACCCGTTGGAATAATACGGAAAATCCCATAGTTCTAAACCAAAACGTTGCAATGATGTTAGACGTGGAAATAGGTGACGAAGTATCATTTGTTCCCGAGTTAGAGGACTTTAAGACGGAAACTCATACCTTTACAATAGTCGGTATAGATAAGAGCGTATCACAATGGGATATGGTTGCTTATTGTGATTATATGCATAACTATCGTATGGCTCCTCGTGGCACGTTCTTGATTACTGCAAACGAGGCTGACGAATATACCTTCGTTGATTTGAGGGATAGAATTGAGGAATTAAATATTTCCAGCACTTTTGCTTTAACCTACGACGAATGGGCATATGCAGAGCAAGAGAGTTTTGCAGGTGTTGCTCCACTTATGACGTTACTTCAAATACTTGTTTGGGTTATCTCCATAATGGGTGTCGCCAATATTGCCATCGTGACCGTGTACGATAGAAGATCGGAATTTAGACTTTATAAACTTTCCGGTATGTCAAGCAAGGACTACTTGAAGTTTGCTCTTGCCGAAGGTGTGGTTACTGCACTTTCAGGTGGAATACTGGGTTTTGTTGCAGGGTACGCAGTAAATATGCTTGTTCCCAGCCTGGGCTCCATAATTCAACGTTATAGTGGATTTAATATTATGCCTTGGCAGTTAGCGGTTACTTTTGCCATTGGAGTGGGTGCATTCCTAATTCTTTGGATGCTGATTGCTCTTGTTAACCGTAACGTAAAAATCAATTCCATAAACGAGCGCAATCTAAATAATTAGCGATGATTCTCGCGCGTAAGCGCATATACGTATATTTTTAAGAGAAAATGTCACTATTTTATTGCACGCGCGCAATAAATATGTTAAACTTTTTGAAATACTAATCTTTAGTGGAGATAGATATGTCTAGAAACGTAATGGATATTTTAAGAGAAAGGGGCTTTATTAAGCAAACCGTTTTTGAAGAAGATTTATATGAACTTCTTGGCAAGCAAAGCGTTCCTTTCTACGTTGGCTTTGACCCTACGGCAGATAGTCTACACGTAGGTCACTTCTTGGTTCTTATGGCTATGAGTCATATGCAAAAGGCTGGTCATAAACCCATCGTTCTTCTCGGTGGTGGTACTGCTATGGTTGGCGATCCTTCCGGTAGAACCGATATGCGCTCCATGATGACCAAGGAAAACATTAAGCATAACGTTGATTGCTTCCGTAAACAAATGAGCAGATTCTTCACCTTTGAGGGTGAAAACGGTGCTATTATGGTTGATAACGGCGACTGGCTACTCAACCTAAATTACATTGATTTCTTAAGAGAAGTTGGCGCACATTTCTCCGTTAACAGAATGCTTACTGCAGACTGCTATCGTCAAAGAATGGAAAAGGGCCTCACTTTCTTAGAGTTCAACTACATGCTAATGCAAGCATACGACTTCTTGGTACTATTCAAGAAGTATGGTGCAGTACTAGAGTGTGGTGGCGACGACCAATGGTCCAATATGCTTGCCGGTGCAGACCTTATAAGAAGAAAGGAAGGCGCACCTGCTTATGCAATGACCTTTTCTCTACTTCTCACAAGCGAAGTTAAGAAGATGGGTAAGACCATGAAGGGCGCATTGTGGCTAGATGAAAATAAGACTACTCCCTATGAATTCTACCAATACTGGCGTAACGTTGACGATAACGACGTAGAAAAATGCTTGGGATTCCTTACTTATCTACCCATGGATGAAGTTAAGGCACTTTGCAGTTGCTACACCGAAGATGAAAACGGCGTAAAACATTTTGATGGCAAAATAAACGAAGCAAAAGCAAGACTTGCTTACGAAGTAACCAAGATAGTACACGGCGAAGAAAAGGCTTCACTTGCAGAGCGCCAAGCAAAGGGTGCTTTCGGTGGTGGTGGAGAAATGCCCGAAGCAGAAATGCCTGCCGGTATTACCAAAGTTGCCGATCTATTGGTTGCCCTTAAACTTGCACAAAGCCGTGGTGAAGCAAAACGCCTAATAGAAGGTGGTGGCATTCGCGTAAACGACGACAAAGTAGTTGGCTTTGATGCTGATATTCCGGAAGTTGCACTCAAAGAAGGATTTGTAATCCACAAGGGTAAAAAGCAACACATTAAGGTTATAGTAAAATAATGCAATACGCGACCATTGAAAGAGAATATACGGTACTTACCGAGGTGTGTAAGTCTAAGTTTATATGTAGGCTTGCGCCCATAAATTCTCTTGAAGAAGGTCTGGAATACGTACAAAAAATTAAAAAACAACACGCCGATGCAAGGCACAACTGCTACGCAATAGTCGGCACTCCCGAAAGTAACGAACTAAAGTATAGTGACGACGGCGAACCCTCCGGAACTGCCGGAGTACCCATGATGGGAGCGTTGCAAAAGAACGGACTTTACGGAGTTGCTTGTGTTGTAACTAGATATTTTGGTGGCATAAAACTAGGGGCAGGCAGGCTTGCTCAAACCTATCTTAAAAGTGTTGTTGACACTATAGAGAGTGCCGAAATAATAGATAAAAAACTTTCATCGGTACTGGAAATTGAACTTAACTACGGAGAGTATAAAGTATTCAACAATATCCTTTCGGCTATAGAACATGAGATTTTGGATACCGAATATGGGCTAAACGTGAAGGTTAGCATTGCGACTCCCATTGCAAACGAAGGAAAAGTTAAGGACAAGATTGTAGAACTAACTCAAGGTAGACTACCTACCATAAAAGACAAAAAATATATAACTTATAAGAGGTAAAGTATGAAAATCACATTGACACAAACTAAGAAAGTAAAACCCGATTTCTCCAAACTTGGTTTTGGCAAGTATTTTACCGACCATATGCTTATTATGGATTATAAAGACGGTGCATGGTGCGAACCTGAAATCGTTCCATACCAAAACTTTACGTTTGATCCTTCAACTTGTGTATTGCATTATGGCCAAGGTATATTTGAGGGCTTAAAGGCTTACAAGAATGCGGAAGGTAAAATTACTATGTTCCGTCCCTATGATAACTTTAAGAGAATGAATCGCTCTGCAGAACGTCTCTGCATGCCTACCATTGACGTTGATAAAATGGTTGAATGGCTAAAGGAACTTATTCTTATAGACCAAGATTGGATTCCTACTGCTCCCGGCACTGCACTTTACGTTCGTCCTACCATGGTTGCAACCGATGCTATGCTAGGCGTACACCCCGGTCATACATACCGTTTCTTCATCATTCTTTCTCCTGTTGGAAGTTATTATCCTAACGGACTACAACCTACCAAGATTTTGGTTGAGAAAGAATACGTTCGCGCACCTCTAGGTGGAACCGGTGAAGCAAAATGTATGGGTAACTATGCAGCAAGTTTGCTTGCTGGCGACATTGCAAACAAGAAGGGTTATGAACAAGTTTTATGGCTAGACAGCAACGAACACAAGTACGTAGAAGAAGTTGGTGCAATGAATATGTTCTTCGTATTTGACGGCGTTGTAAAAACTCCTGCACTTGTTGGCTCCATTCTTCCCGGCATAACCCGTGATTCCGTTCTACAAATTCTTCGCTCTGAAGGCAAGCCCGTTGAAGAAGCAAGAATAAGTGTTGACGAAATCGTAAAGATGAACAACGAAGGCAAACTAAACGAAGCATTCGGTAGTGGTACTGCTGCTGTTATTAGTCCCGTTGGCGTACTAAACATTAACGGCGAAGACGTTAAGATTAATAACTTTGAAATGGGTCCCATCACCGCATATCTATACGATAAACTTACCAGCATCCAATATGGTCGTTACCCCGATACCTTTGGCTGGATAGTAAAAGTTAACTAAGAAATTTGTGGGAGCCTAAAAGGGCTCCCGATTTATATATGGTAGTTATAAAGGAAATAAAGCGCGGTAAAAAGAAATATACGTTAACCATGGCAAATGGCAATACGTTTGACGTCAACGTTGACGTTGCTTTATCATACTCCGTTCACGAGGGAGAAATGGAGGAGGAGCGCTTTAAGGAACTCTTGAAAGAGAGTGATAGACAGAATGCCAAGGTTTATCTTTATTCTATGATAAGCAGAAAACCCCGAACCGTTAAGGAGTCGCGTGACAGGTTGTACGAAAAGGGCTACCATAAGGATGCCGTTGAGTACGCAATAAAAACCCTCTCTTCTTATGGTTACTTGGACGACGCCGACTACGCTAAAAATTTTGTGGAAAACGGCAGTCGCAACAAGGGTGGATATAGGCTTAGAAGGGAGATGCAACTTAAAGGTGTAAGTGAGGAAGACATAAATTTAGCACTGGGCGACCTTGACGAAGAAGGGGAATTTGAAAGTGGAAAATCACTCGCTAAAAAGCACCTTAAGGGAGGGGACCTCAGGGATGAAAAGGTAAAAGAAAAACTCTTCAGGTACCTTCTTGCAAGGGGGTATTCCTACGGCGTTGTAAAGAAAATATTAAGAGAGTTAGGCGTAGAAATAGAGGAAAATTAGTATCCCAAGATACAAAATCTGCTACATAAAGAAACCTAACGAAACCATAAGCGCGTTATTAACTTTTCGCATTGTATCAGAGGTTATTTCACCTATGCGAGATTTAAGACGCGCTTTATCTATGGTACGCAGTTGTTCAAGTAAAAGCACACTTTCCTTTTCCAGTCCCGTGGAAACGCTAAGTTCAACGTGGGTGGGAAGTTTGGCTTTATCTAGTTTTGAAGTTATGGCGCCTACTATAACGGTTGGGGAATAACGGTTGCCCACGTCGTTTTGCACAATGAGAACGGGGCGAACTCCCCCTTGCTCACTGCCAACTACCGGGCTAAGGTCGGCAAAATATATTTCCCCTCGTTTAATCATGACTGCTTCCTTACTCATAGTTATTCTTCCTTTGACTAAATTGTTGCCAATTTGAATGTTTTTAGACTAAAAGTGTTTACTTAGTTTGATAAATATGCTAATATTTATCAGGAATAATAAAACCTACGGAGTTTAAAATGAATAAAGAAAAATTTTATATCACTACCGCTATTGCTTATACGTCCGGAAAACCACATATTGGAAACACCTATGAAATAGTTCTTTCCGATTTTATTGCTCGTTTTAAGAGAATGCAAGGTTACGACGTACACTTCCAAACCGGAACCGACGAGCACGGCGAAAAGATAGAACTCAAAGCAAAAGATAAGGGCATTACCCCCAAAGCATTTGTTGACGACGTTGCCGGAACCATCAAAGACATTTGGGATTTGATGGATACTTCCTACGACCATTTTATTCGTACTACCGATACTTACCACGAAAAGCAAGTTCAAAAACTCTTTAAAAAGTTTTACGAGCAAGGCGACATTTATAAGGGCTCATACAAGGGTTGGTACTGCACCCCTTGTGAATCTTTCTGGACCGAAAGCCAATTAGTTGACGGCAAATGCCCCGACTGTGGAAGAGAGGTTAAACTTGCAGAAGAAGAGGCATATTTCTTCAAGATGAGCAAGTACGCAGATGCTCTAATTAAGCACTACGAAGAAAACCCCGATTTCATCACTCCCATTTCCCGAAGAAATGAAATGATGAACAACTTCTTAAAGCCCGGTCTACACGACCTATGCGTATCACGTACTTCCTTTAAATGGGGTATCCCGGTAGACTTTGATGAAGGTCACGTAGTTTACGTTTGGCTAGATGCTCTTACCAATTATATTACCGGTATCGGCTACGATGCAGATGGTAATTCCGGCGAGCAATACAAAAAACTATGGCCTGCAGACGTACACGTAATAGGTAAGGATATAGTTAGATTCCACACCATTTACTGGCCTATTTTCTTAATGGCAATGGGTGAGCCTTTACCTAAGAAAGTATTTGCACATCCCTGGTTACTACAAGACGGTGACAAGATGAGTAAGTCAAGAGGTAACGTAATGTACGCAGACGACATGGTAAAATTCTATGGCGTAGATCCTCTTAGATATTTCCTACTTTCACAAATGCCCTTTGATAACGATGGCGTTATAAGTTGGGATATAGTTACCGATTCCGTAAATAGTGATCTTGCAAATATCTATGGTAATCTAGTTAGTCGTACGCTTGCTATGAGTCAAAAATACTTTGATGGAGTAGTAGAAAATGCAGGCGTAGAAGAAGAGGTAGACGCTGACCTTAAAGCAGTTGTAACTTCTGCTTACAAGAAGGTTGCAGAAAAGGTTGACCAATACAGAATCGCTGATGCAATGCAAGAAATCATGCACGTATTCAGACGCGCAAATAAGTACATAGACGAAACTATGCCCTGGGCACTTGCAAAAGATGAAAGCAAGAAGGACAGACTAAAGACCGTTCTTTACAACCTTGCTGAAACCATAGTAATAGGTACCACTTTAATAGAGAGTGCAATGCCCACTCTAGCAAAGGAAGTATACGCACAATTTGCTACCGGCACGAGAGCCGTTGAAGACCTAGAAAAGTTTGGTTTATTACCCAGTGGCACCAAGGTTGTACCCAGCGAAAAGAAACTCTTTAATAGACTTGTTAACAAGGAAATTAACGAAAAGGTAGAAGCAATGTACGCTGAAAGAAAACAAGCAAGCGAAGTAAAAGAAGAACCTAAAGCCGAAGTTAAGGCTCCCGAAGAGGATAAAAAGGAAACCATAACCATAGATACATTTGCAAAAGTTGAACTTAAGGTTGGTAAGATTATTGCTTGTGAAAAACTCCCAAAATCCAACAAACTCCTAAAGTCAACGGTAGAAATAGGTGATGAAACCAGAACCATTCTAAGTGGCATTGCAAAGTACTATACTCCCGAAGAAATGGTAGGTAAACTAGTGGTTGTAGTTACTAACCTTGCACCTGCAAAACTTTGTGGAACTATATCAGAAGGCATGTTACTTTGCGCAAGCGATCCCAACGGAAACGTAGTACTTCTTACCCCCGAGCAAGTAGTTGCAAGTGGTTCTAAAATTTCATAATGCTAATAGATACTCACGCACATCTTAACGACGAGAGACTTGCTCCTTTAATAGGGGAAATTATGGGTTCCCTAGAAGAAAAGGGCTTGTCTCACGTTATTAACGTAGGTTACGATAGACCCTCAAGTGAACTTGCCCTAAAGCAAGCAAAAGAGTACGAAAATCTTTTTGCAGTAGTGGGCATTCATCCTCACGATGCCAAAGCACAAACCCAAGATGATTATCTTTATTTTGAAAGGGTAAGTCACGATGAAAAAGTGGTGGCTCTAGGCGAAATTGGTCTTGATTTCTACTATGATTTGAGTGACCGTGAAGTGCAAAAAAGGGTGTTTGTAGAGCAGTTGGAACTTGCCCACTCACTCAAACTACCGGTTGTTATGCACGTACGCGATGCCTATGGTTTGGCGCTTGAAATACTTAAGGAAAACAAGAGGTTTTTAGAGTATTCGGGAGTTATGCATTGTTATGCAGGAAGTAGAGAATTGCTAAAGGAGTTCGTAGACCTTGGACTGTACGCATCTTTTGGTGGGGTAACAACTTTTAAGAATTTTGGGAAAGCCGAGGTCGTAAAGAGTTGTCCTGTTGATAGATTGCTTCTTGAAACCGACTGCCCCTATATGACTCCTGTACCATATCGCGGAAAGACCAATATGCCGGAATATATAACCTTAGTTAGGGACAAAATACAAGAGTGGCGTGACGACCTGGACGTAGAAAACGTAACCACCCAAAACGCAAGGAGACTTTTTAAGATATAATGAATACTTATTCTTATTCAATAGACGGCAAAATATATATAAATTTAACCAATCGTTGCTCAAATGCATGCGACTTTTGCGTGCGCATAAACGACAGTTATAGTGAGCATAATTTATGGCTGGAAAAAGAGCCTAGCGTAGAAGACGTAATTAACTCTTTCCAAAAACTAGACTTTGACGGCACCAGTGAATTTGTTTTTTGTGGATACGGCGAGCCCATATATAAACTTCAAGAGATAATAGAAATTAGTGATTATCTTCACAAAAGAGGTAAAAAGGTTCGTTTGAATACCAATGGACAGGGTGATCTTATACACGGCGAAAACGTTGCAAAAAAACTGGAAGGTTACGTTGACGTTGTATCCATATCCCTAAATGCATCAAACGCTAAAGCATACCAAGACGTTTGCCACAGTGAGTTTGGTGAAAAGGCTTTTTACGCACTTTTGACTTTTGCTCAAGAGGCAAAAAAGTATGTACCCGTAGTTAAACTTTCTTTGGTTGACATTGTTGGCGAAGAGGAAATTAAAAAGGCAAAGGAACTTTGTGAAAGTTTGGGAATAGACCTAAGAGTTAGAGCCTATATCTCCTAAAAAATCATAACCGTACCAAATAGGCACGGTTACTCATCTTTCGTACTTCGGAGTTTTTCATCTTTAGTACGCAAAAAGTATCTGTTAAAATAAACAAAAAATACCACGAAATGTAGGAAAATAATGGAAGTAAAAGAAATCCTTAAAAAGCATGGTTTTACGTTTAAGAAAAATCTAGGTCAGAATTTTTTGACGGAAGGTTCACTTTTGCGTGCCATAGTTAAGGATGCCGGGGTTACTGGTGATGATATCGTCGTAGAAATTGGTACAGGTGCCGGCACTCTTACTTCTGCCATAAGCGAAAAAGCAAAATGGGTGTATACCTTTGACGTGGATACGGCACTAATTCCGGTTTTGGAAGAAACCCTTCAAGGCAAGGAAAACGTAACTTTAAACTTCCTTGACGTATTAAAGTGTAGTGATGAAAAACTTAAAGAAATAATAGGCGACGAACCATTTAGAGTTGTTGCCAATATTCCATACTACGTAACAACACCTCTAATAATGCGCTTTTTAGAAAGTGATTTAAAGTGTAAATCACTAACCGTAATGGTGCAAAAAGAGGTTGCAGACAGACTAATTTCCGAGCCCGATACCGAAAATTACGGAGCAATAACGCTTGCTGTGGAATTACGTGGTAAGGCAAGGGTTACAAGGCCTGTTTCCAGACTACTTTTCCACCCGGCACCCAAGGTTGATAGCGCCGTAGTACACGTTGAAATAGACGACAGTAGATACGAAGTCAAAGACAAACCCTTCCTCCAAAAGTTAATTCGTGCAGGTTTCCAAATGAGAAGAAAGACGCTTGTAAACAACATTGGTGCCTCTCTTGGCATTCCAAAAGAAAGGGCAAAGGAAGTGCTTGTAGATCTTGGCTATAACGAAAGCGTAAGAGGCGAAGCGCTATCCATAGAAGATTACGTTAAAATAGCAGAAGCACTTCGTAAATAATTAAATAGTATTATAGAATAATCTCCCGCATATTATAGTGTGGGAGATTTTTTATGTTAATTAAAAAGACTATAGTTTTAAGTGATGGAGCAAGTGCCATAGGACATCTTAGCATTATTAGAGTAGGGCAAGAAACGGGACTAAAACTTGTTTTAAGCGCACCCCTAGATGGATGTTATCTTGCTATTAAGTTAAGTGGTAAGGAGCAAGAAAACTTTAAGGTTAGTGGAAGTAGAGGGGAGTATGCTCTAAGTAAAAACCTAGACCCTAACGACCAAATAGGCGCACTAATCGTTTGTGAAGACGGCATAATTGCAAGTGGTGGAATAAAGGGAACCGTAAACCCGAAATTAAAAGAATTTGAAAAGGTGGAAATTGTGGAAGAGGTCAAAGTTGAGGAACCTAAAGAGGTAGAAGAGGAGCCTAAAGTGGAGGAAATAGTTCAAAGTGTGGAAAGTCAAAAAGAGGCGATAGAAGAGATAAAAGTTGAGCCGTTAGTGGAGGAAAAAGGGAAAGAGGAAAATAGGGCTCATGAGGGAGAGGAAAAGGTAGAGGAAGTTAAACTTAGTGCTTTTTCTAAAATTAGAGGAGAGAACTTTTATAAAAGCATACGTGGAAAATTAAGTGAGATATTGACGGCAAACCCAAGGGATAAGAAGTTGGAGGAACTAATTCCTGATTCCAAGTGGGTGAGGGTTTATTACGACAAGGGTGAGTATTACGTTGTGGGCGTGCTAAGCGACGAGGGAGAAGTAAAATTTTTAGCATATGGTGTGCCCGGTGTAAAAACCGTTAAGCCACCCAAAGAAGCCGAGGAACTTTGCGATTTCGTAGAGGTGGAAAGTAGTATAGGGGAAGGGTATTGGATAATGTTTCAAAATGCCAAAAACGGTGAAATTGTAAAGTCAATATAATAGGTTTTACAACAGGTAAGGAGCAAATACTCCTTATTTGTTTTTATTGGCACAAAAAATCAATATGGTATTGCAATTTTTTAAAATAGTAGTATAATATTTACTAAATATTTAGTAACGTCATACTAAGGAGGAGAAAATGGCAACCACAATGATTTCCGTTAGTGGCGGAAGATGGAGCGCATATCTAATATTAGCATTATTTATTGCTTCTATGGTGGCTGTAAGTATTGTGACTTCTAAGAAAGCAAGTTCTTTGGACGGCTTTTTACTAGGTAACCGTGGCATAGGCGGTTGGATGAGTGCATTCGGCTATGGTACTACTTATTTTAGTGCAGTAGTATTTATTGGTTACGCAGGTACGTTTGGTATGTCACTTGGTCTTGGCGCAGTTTGGATTGGTATTGCAAACGCAGTAGTGGGTTCGCTTCTTGCTTGGGTAGTACTTGCAAAGCGCACTCGCGATATGACCCAACAACTTGATGCAAAAACCATGCCTGAGTTTTTTGAAAAGCGTTATGACGACAAGGGCTTAAAACTCTATTCTGCAATAGTTATTTCATTCTTTATTATTCCTTATTGTACTTCGGTATATCAAGGCATTGGCTACATTATGGAAGCAGTACTCGGCATACCTTTCGTATGGAGTGTTATTATAATGGCTGTGCTGGTTGGCGCATATTTGTTCATAGGTGGCTTCTTTGCAAACGCAGTATCCAACTTTATACAAGGTATAATAATGCTCATAGGCGTAGTAATTATGATAGTACTAATGCTTATGGCACCGGAAGTCAAAGGCGTAGAAGGCATAAATAAACTCATAGAAAGTGGTTATGGCTTCTTCCCCTCTGCAGTAAGCCCCACCGAGCATTGGTTTGATGCTCCTGCAGTTCAACTTATATTTAACATTTTACTTACTTCCGTTGGTATTTGGGCTGTACCTCAATCTGTCCAAAAGTTCTACGCAATTAAGAATGATAGGGCTATAACCCAAGGTACCGTAATATCCTTCTTGTTTGCACTTTTAGTAGGTGGTGGCGCTTACTTTAACGGCTCTCTCGCTCGTCTTTTCTACCCCGAAATGCCGGCAGAAGGAACTGCAAATATTATTCCAAATATATTGCTAAGCAACTCTCTAATGAATTATGCCGTACTAGGATTTATATGCGTACTAGTACTTTCTGCAAGCATGTCAACCCTTTCTTCATTGTCGCTGGTAAGTGCTTCCAGCATAGGTGTTGATATCTATAAAGGCTACGTTAAGAAGGATGCCGACGACAAGAAAATTAAGATTTTAATAAGAGTTCTTTGCTTCTTCTTCGTTATCCTTTCTGCAGTCTTTGCAATACTGGAAGTAGATGCTATAGTAACCCTAATGTCCCTATCTTGGGGTACCTTAGCCGGTTGTTTCATTGGACCATACATTTATGGATTATACCTTAAGAAGTCAAACAAATACGGCGCCTACGCATCAATAACCGTGTGCTTGGTAACGACCATAGTACTCATTTTCGTATTTGGTTCCATAACCGGAGGGAAGACCTTTGTTGAACTCCTTAGCCTTGGTATTAAGAAGAGCCCCATGATCGGCGTGTTCTGTATGGCAGAATCCTTAATAGTAACACCTCTTGCAAGTTGGCTTGGAGATTTAATTGAGCAAAAAGTAAAAGGAATACAAAAAGCATAATA
>JAZSKG010000213.1:0-1672 GCA_045534735.1 Candidatus Stercoripulliclostridium sp. | reverse complement strand
TATTTCTTCCAAGCACTCGGGATATTCCGGATCGTCCCTAACAATTACCCCACATCCTTTTTGATGTAACAAAAGAATTATGTCGTCCAATTGTTTCTTTTCAAAAGGTGCAAGTATTCTTTTATAAGCAGTTTCTCCTACTATGCGTCTAACTTGATCGGCATATTTAGAAGGAGCATCCATTAGGTCAACCGGGTTACATACTAAATCTATAGCATTAATTTTTGCTGAATTAATGCCAATGATCACTTGTAACCAAATTATTGCCCTATACTTATCTTTAATTATCATTGCTTAAATCTTTAGTTTTATATTGGATTGCTTCCGCAACGTCATTAACTGTTATTTTTTCACGGCCTGCCAAATCTGCAATCGTGCGAGCAACTTTCAAAATTCTAGTGAAACTTCTAGCACTTAGACTTTGATTTTTAAAGGCTAGTTTCATAAGGGATTCTGACTGCTGATCCAATTCACAATATAAGTTAATAAGCCTATTATTCATTTCGGCATTTACTTTTATGCCGTGGCTTTGAAATCTCTTTCTTTGTATTTCGCGCGCCCGTTCAACTCTATTCTTTACTTCAGAACTGCTTTCTTCATCACCTTTTGCTCGCAGTTCATCATATTCAACTCCACCTACTTGTACGTACAAATCAATTCTATCTAATAAAGGGCCAGATATTTTTGCTTGATATCTACGTCTTTCAGTTATAGTGCAAGTACATGGTTTATTTGGATCACGAGAACCATAATTTCCACACGGGCAGGGATTCATACTAGCAACAAGCATAAACCTCGCAGGATATTCTATGGTACGCGCTACACGCGTGACGGTTACTATACCATCTTCTATAGGTTGTCTTAGTGTCTCCAGAGTCTTTTTATTATACTCAGGCATTTCATCTAAGAATAGTACGCCATTATGAGCAAGGCTTACTTCTCCACAATGACTATTTGTTCCACCACCTACTAGACTCATTAAACTTGCGGTGTGGTGAGGGCTTCTGAAAGGTCTATTCTTTACAATTCCTTGCTCTGCGTCTAATATTCCGGCAACGCTATGTATTTTAGTAGTTTCAATTGCCTCTTCAAAGGTCATTTCCGGCATAATTGTGGGAACACACTTTGCAAGTAAAGTCTTTCCTGCTCCAGCAGGACCACTCATTAGAATGTTGTGACCTCCGGCAACGGCTATTTCCAATGCCCTTTTGGCGATTTTTTGTCCCTTAACGTATTTAAGATCAACGTCATATTTGTTTACGTTAGCACTACTTTCATAGTTACGATAACAAACGGGATCAATCTTAGCAAAACCTCCTATGAAAGCACAGACTTGAACTAAATTCTTTACAGGATATACTTCTATTCCTTGAATATAACTAGCCTCTGAAGCATTTTCTTCGGGTATAATAAACTTTTTATATCCATTTTGCAATGCAGAGATTAGTATTGGTAATAATTTATTTATTTTACGAATTGAGCCGTCTAAAGATAATTCGCCAAGTAAAATGAATTCTTTTATTTACTCAATTTCAATTTGCTCTGTGCTTGCTAGAAATCCAATAGCAATAGGAAGGTCAAACGAAGAGCCCTCTTTTCTCACGTGGGCCGGTGTCATGTTGACGGTAGTTCGTATAGGAGAAAACTCAAAAAATGAATTTTTTATAGCGGC
>JAZSKG010000114.1:0-3359 GCA_045534735.1 Candidatus Stercoripulliclostridium sp. | reverse complement strand
CGAAACGAAATGTAGTGAGGTATTATAGCATTCTGCAACAGGCATTATGCATTAAACGAGGCTTATTCCTACATTTAAAAAAACATTCCAGTATTTATTCAAACTTGAAAAGGGCAAAAGATTTTTGCTCCTCTTCTTGGTGGCGTTGCCCGTTGGCGTGGGGGTTTACTTTACTGCTCCCTCTTACGTCTACCATAATTGGTTAAGTAACTTTACCATTGGTGATAGAAGTTATTTGTCAGCGCTCTTTTTCCACGGTAACGCGAGTCCCGTCAGAGTGCTTGTCGCAGGTGCTATTACTACATTACTTTTAATGTTTTGTATATCCGTAATGTCTAGTGTGGTATCCCGAAACCTTAGAGTTGGCGTGTTCTCCATTAACCGTAGACTGCTTATGGAGTTCAACGAAGCCATATTCCCCACCTTCTATGCAGTTATGGGTGCAGTAGGCGTCGTAGTGCTTCTTAAGATTATATTTACTGCGCTTTTCGTTCTTTTCCAAACCATATCTAACGTGGCGCTTTCGGCAGTACTTTCGGCAGTTGCTCTACTCCTTAATATAGTGCTTGTTGCCTACGTTATATCGGTTGCAATTTTGTATCTTCCCTACATGACCATTAACGGCCTTAGACCCTCGGTTGCCATCGCTCAGAGCGCAAACAGAACGAGTGGTAGGGTGGGCGCAAGAGTATTCGGCGCAGTCGTTATCCCCATTTTGGTAACATATCTCATTGGGGCGCTCGTTGGCATTGCTAAGAGTTATATAGCAAGCCTTGTTGTGGAAAGTCTGCTTTACGCCTTCTTACTCGTTTACCTTGTAACTCTTGCCTTTATTTCCTACTATGAAATAAACGAACTTCCTCGCGAGGACTATACGCGCGAGTACTATTATTCTATTAGCGACTCCAAAGTCAACAATAAAAGGAGATAATTATGCTACTAAAACACTCTTTATCTCTACTCATTACAAACATAGGCATCGTTTTTAAGGTGCTAATCTACTCTTTCGTAGTATTTTTGGTGGGCTATGCACTCCTCATAAGCATACTTGAGCCCATCTCCGTCGCCATAGGTCAAACACTAAACGTGCAAACCTTCGTTGATGGTTTCATTAAGGATTTGGCGTCGGGTGGCACCACGGAAATCTTTAAAAACATTAGTGAAACGGTGGATAATTTTGCCCATAATAACCCCGATATGGTGGTAAACGTTTCTCTACTTTCTGCCCTTCTTCTCTTTGCAGTAAAGTACTTTTTCGCACTCATAGTTTGCCCCGTTGCATATCTACTCAACCACAAAATGTCCACCAATTTTACCGAAGGTTTCTTCCATTCCTTGGTCAGCGTGGGCGTGAGAGGTGTGGGAACGGCTAGCCTATATACCCTTATTTCTGCCCCCTTTGATATCCTCGTCGTAGTGGGCGCGTTCTTCCTCGGCAAGGCTCTAAGCCTCGCCATGGGTATAGTAGGCGTGCTTATTGCAGTAGTATCGGGCCTACTTCTCATAACGGTAAGGCTTACCATCATGGGACAATGGGTAGCAGTTATTATGAACGAAAACATAAAGTTTAATCTCCAAATGAAACGTGGCTTTATGGCAGGGTTCAAGGGCTTTACCAAAATTTTCCCCGCAATGCTCACTCTTGTATTAGTGATATTTGGCATCATAACTACGACGGCGCTACCGACGGCATTCATAATACCAATTGTCGCCGTACCGGTTGGCATAGTGTGGTTTGTTAGCATACATTTGGTTGCTTACTTTAGGGCAAACGACCGTGAATATTACAGCGAATAGAGGTAACTATGCAAGAATATATGGAATTTAAAGGGGAAGTTCCCTATAATGATCCATACGCGCGCCCCCCAAGACGCAGTCTAAAGAGGGAAGTTATAGCCCGTCGTGACGACTGGAGGGTGAAGGTTGCGCCCCTCATAAACGGCCTCAAATGGTACGCAAGCGAGGTAGAGGAAGCAGGTGGAAACGCCGATATTTTAGTTCGTACGGTAAGGAACATAAAGGTTGCCCTCACGCACGCAGAGGCGAGCGAACAAGAGAGCGACGAATATATAACTGCCATGAGTGAACTTTTAGACGGCATTGCGCCCATATCCCACCTACTTTGGCAACCCAGCGATATAATTTTGAAGATAGCCGAAAGATGCGAGGAAAGTTACCTTCAAGGCGTTCTTGATAGGCTAAACGAATACGTAAACAACATAGAAAATAGTGTAATTTGTTCAATGAAGAATAGGATAGATTGAATGCAAAATGCAGAATGCAGAATGCAAAATTGCTTCACTTCATTTCATTTCGCTCACAAGGAAAGTTTTTTAATGCAAAATGCAGAATGACCTCATTCCGTTACACTCCACTCACAAGGAAAAAGGAAATTGGAAAATGAATAAAAAGGTTTTAACGTTATTGCTTGCCACTTTTTTAATATTTATCTTATGCTTAACCGTTGTTGCTTGTGGTGAAAAAGAGGACAAGGTAGAAGGCTCCATCGGTCTGGTTTTCACTTTAAAAAGTGACGATACTTATGAAGTAACCGGATATACCAAGAATCCTACAGACGTAGTAATTCCCAATTTTTATAAAGGGAAAGCAGTCACGAGCGTTGGTGGCTCTGCTTTCTCCGGTTGCTACTCCCTTACAAGCGTAAGGATTGGTGAGCGTGTCACAAATATTGGTATACATGCATTCTCTAACTGCTTAAACCTAAAACGTGTAACGATCTCCAATTCGGTTAGAATCATTGGTGCAGGTGCATTCGGTAATTGCATCTCTCTCCAAACTGCAACAATAGGAAATTCCGTAACGAGCATTGGTAGTAGTGCATTCCATAGTTGCAAATCCCTACAAAGCATAACCATGGGGGGTGCTGTAACGAGCATTGGACAGGGTGCATTCTCCGGTTGCAAATCCCTACAAAGTTTAAACTATCTTGGAACCATAGATTCTTGGTGTGGTATTAATTTTGATCAAGGAGGCACAAATCCGTTAGGTTATGTAAAGGATTGGTATATAAACGGAGAGTCGGTTGTAGATTTAGTAATACCTGATACGGTTACAAGCATTAGTTATTGTGCTTTCTGGCATTACAAGTCCCTCCAAAGCGTAACAATACCCGATACGGTTACAAGCATTGGTGATTTTGCATTTGATGGTTGCGAAAATCTAACCATTTACTGAAGTCGGAGGGCCAAGCGGTCTTAGGAAGACCAACTGGGGCTATCAACTCCTTGGCTCACAGAACGACATGGCTACGATCCGACTTAAAGCGTAACAATACCCGATACGGTTACAAGCATTGGTGATTTTGCATTTGATGGTTGCGAAAATCTAACCATTTACTG
>JAZSKG010000253.1:0-6017 GCA_045534735.1 Candidatus Stercoripulliclostridium sp. | reverse complement strand
GATAATAATATTTTCTTCTTCAAATAAGGATATTAACTTAAATATACTATTTTGTCAATATTACTTGTTTGAAAGATATGCGAGTTTTTTGAGAACTTTTGCTGTTGCTATTGTGTCGTAAAGCGCACGGTGCGCATTTTCTAGTGGGATATTAAACTCTTTACAAAGATCTCCTAACGTGTTGCGCCTATCCCTTTTAAATATGCGTTTTGCCATATCCAACGTATCCAAAGTCGGGTGGTCAAAATTGTAAAACTCTTTCTTTCCGTGGAACGTTATGAAGCCAACGTCAAAGTTTACGTTGTGCCCACACAAAGTAGCGCCTTGACAGAACTTGTAGAAATCGCCTACCACATCCTTAAATTCGGGTGCCCCAACTACGTCTTTATCGTATATATGATTTACTTCTGAAGCACTTTCCGGAATGTGTTCCATGGGGTTGATTAAGGTAGAAAACGTTTCTTTTATAATGCCGTCTTCCATAAGTACGGCACCTATTTCTATTATCTTACAAGTGCTTGCAGTAAGTCCAGTTGTTTCTAGGTCAAAGACAACTATTTTGCCTTTAAGGAGTTCTGGTAATTCACCTTCGTTACCAAAAATCTCAGATTGTTCACTTTCCACGTACTTTTCGGGATGAACCCTCTCGTAGTACTCGGGACATTCGTTATAAACAACGTCTAAACTTATGGATGAGTAATCAATGTTGCAAAGCGCAAACTTCCTTGTGAAAAGCACGTAGGAACCACTCCTTTCGTCCATCTTTAATTCGCCCTCTACGCATACTTCGGAATCTTTAAGAAGATATGCTTCTACGTCTTGAATTTGCTTTGGAAAACGTGGGAACATAAGTATGGTGACTGTACCGGTGGTGTCGTCAATGGTCGCCCTAAAGAATTCCTTACCTGCCTTGGAAGTAAGTTTATTTACCTCCATAACCTTGCCACAAAGGGTAATGGAAGCGCGCTCGCTCTTGGTCGCATCAATTATGTACGTAGGTTGCATTGCAATGGCACCAAGTACGTTTAGGTTTACTCGTACGTTTACAAGTCTATTTTCCGAACGCACGGTTTTTGCCGACCTAATTTTAATAAGCCCTGACTTAGTGACGTCGTCTTTTAGTTGCAAACGATAAAACTCTACTTCTACCTCTTCCATTATGCGTTCTTCCAAATACTCGGCCAATTTTTCACCGTATTTGCACTCTAAGAGATAACCATACATATCCGGAGTAACGCCCATTCTTACAAGAACTGTGCCATAATTGATTTCTATATCAATTTTTGCGCCCTTGATTTTATTGTAGATTAGAGAACTTTGTTCGTTAAAGAATTCGTAGACGTTTTGAGTAACGTATCGGTCGGTAGTTTCCGTCTTTTTATATACTACGTGGAAAAATATACCCTCGGGAATAATGGTTTTAATAACCGAATTTACCCTCTTTCTTAGGTCGTCTGTTAAAAATTTATCATAATCATCGGCATTAACCAAAAGTTGCACAACAAGTTCGTCGTTAGAATCAAGCACGGCTTTTGACAACTTAAAAATATGCTCGTTATCAGCCAAGCCTTGATTCAAAAGTAAGGTAAATCCATCTGTGTGCTTATTAAACATCGTACTGCTGCACAAGTCTTAAAAGTGTGGGCAATATTTCATCGTTTTTGAGTGTCTTAATTATGTCACTATTTTGAATTATGAATGATTGCTCTTTTCCACCACATACACCAAAATCTGCGCCTTTGCTTTCGCCTATTCCGTTTACGGTACAACCCATAACTGCAATTTTTATGGGCTTTCTAATGTTTTTAGTGGCTTTTTCTACCTCTAATGCATATTTTTCCACTTGGATACAAGTTCTTGCGCAAGTGGGACAGGATATGACTTCCACAAAATTATTATCTAAGCCTATCGCTCTTAAAATCTTCCTGCCCTCTTCTACTTCCACTTTAGGAGAGCCGGTAATAGATACCCTAAGAGTATCACCAATACCGTCCAAAAGAAGTGAACCTATTGCAATATTAGATTTTGTTAAGCCTAAATTTTCCGTTCCTGCTTCGGTTAGTCCAATATGTAAAGGATAATCGGTAAGGCTACTTAACTCTCTATATGCCTCCACGGTTTCTTTTACGTTAGAACTTTTAACTGCAAGTACAAGTTGATCGGTGCCTGAGTCTTCTAGGAGTTTTGAGATATCTAGGCAAAGGCCAGCAAGGTCCTTTGGGGATAACTTGACACTTTGTGATCCTTGGTTAACTCCAACTCTAATGGGAACCTTTCTTTCAAAGGCAAGGCGTGCGACGTCTTTTAACTTATCTTTTGGCATATTGCCGGGATTTATGCGAAGTTTATGAGCGCCTGCCTCTATGGAGCCAAGGGCAAGTTTATAGTCATAGTGAACGTCGGCAATTATTGGAATTGGGCTTACTTCCACTATTTTCTTCAAAGTTTTACAAGATTCTACGTCGGGTACGCTTAGTCTAACCAAATCGCATCCAACAGCGTAAAGGTCATTTATCTCTTTTATGGTTGCATCAAAATCGCGCGTCAAAGTATCCGTCATTGATTGTACGGAGATTGGTGCGCCACCACCTATTTGAACGTTTTTGACCATTACACTTTTTGACATATCTTACCTTTAACTTATCAACTGGAATACGTCTGCAAATATTGCAAAGCCGAAAAGTAGCACCATACCTACCGTGTGGATAATTGCTTCCACTTTGCGAGGAACGGGCTTTTTAAATATCCACTCAATTATGGTAAATACCATACGTGAGCCGTCAAGCGCAGGAAGTGGTAACAAATTCATAACTGCAAGGTTTGCAGAAACTATACTTATAACGTAGGTGATTACTGGTAAACCACCGGAAACAGCATCTTTCATAACAGTTATGGTTGTAACGGGACCACCAACGTTGTTTAATGGCAGTTTACCTATAACAAGGCTTCCAAGTATTGCTAAAATTTCAAACACAAGGAAGAACATAAAACCAAAAGATCTGCCGAGTGCAAGATGGAACGGTAACTTTTTAGGTGCGCTATATGAGGAGAAGCCAAAACCAAATTTTGTTTCCAATTCACCTGTTTCCTCATTTATACTTGGAACAAAGGTGCCGTCTTCTTTATATTCGCCAATAACGTAATCGCCCCTTTTGAGGGTAAGTTTAACGCGTTCGCCATTTCTTAAAACTACAACGTCAACGGTGTCCTCTGCTTTTTGGAAGATTTCGGTTGCGTGTTCTGGAAGTAAAACGTTTACTTGCTTTCCATCAACTCTAAGGAAGGTATCTCCTACTTCCAAAACCTCGTAATTTTGACTGGTTTTATAAACTTCTGCAACTTGGGGAAGCACTTGGCCGTATGCAGAAAAGAATACGACTATAATAAGCCAGCCGGAAACAAGATTCATAAAGGCTCCAGAGAAAAGTACTATAAGTCTTTTCCAAGGTGCTTGATTGTTAAACGCAGTAGGACTTTCGTTACCCTCTTCGTCTTCTCCTTCAAACTGGCAAAAGCCACCTAGAGGTATGGGGCGAATACTAAAGATTTCTCCCGTCTTTTTGTTAACGCGTTTAAAAATTTTGGGGCCAAAGCCAATGCTGAACTCTAAAATTTTGAAGCCCAAAAGTTTACCTGCAACGTAATGTCCCAGTTCGTGCACGACGACCATGAACATGAGTGCAAGTAAAGCAAGTAGCACGTAGCCTATATTCAACATAACCTCGGAAAAGGTAGTTGCTAAAATCATTCTAACCCCCAATATTACTTAATATATATTCCCTTACTTTAGCATAAATACTCAAAACGTCTTCGGGTTTTTCTATTTTTCCAACGTTAAAATGCTTTAGGGATGAGGAAACAAGGTCGCTAATTTCATAGAAAGAAACCTTGCCATTTAGATAAAGTTCAACTAATACTTCATCTGCAACGCACATTACTGCACTGGGAAAGTCACTCGGAATTTTTGCTACTTCCGTAGCAATTTTAAGGAGTGGGAATTTAACGTAGTCGGGAGAGGAAAACTTAAGACCTGCAAGGTCAAGTAGAGAGGCAGGTTTTCTTCCGACGTCAACAGTTTTTCTCTTGGGTTCGGTTAGTGCGTAACTAATGGGAAGACGCATATCGGGAACCGAAAACTGAAGTTTAGAGCAACCATCTTTAAAGGTTACCATAGAATGTATTATGCTTTCTTTGTGGATAACAACGTTAATATTTTCACAAGAAAACAAGTGCTTGGCCTCTATGATTTCAAAGCCTTTATTCATTAGGGTTGCAGAATCTATGGTTACTTTTTTACCCATTTTCCATGTGGGATGGTTAAGTGCAAAGTTAGCCTTTATATTGCTAATTTCTTCCTTACTAAGATCTCTTAGCGCGCCACCGGAAGCAGTAAGGGTAATGCTTTCAACGTCATCAAAATTTTCTCCTCTAAGACATTGCCAAACCGCAGAATGCTCGGAATCAATGGGAACAACGTCCACCCCCACAATTCTTCCAAGTTCTTTTGCTCGCTCCATAAAGAGGTATCCTGCCGTAACAAAAGTTTCTTTATTCGCAGTTATAAGTTTTGCGCCACTTTCCAAAACTGCAAAACTTGGAGCAACACCCCAAATACCACCTATTCCATTGACTACTACGTCAATATCTTCGTAAGTTTCTGGGTAATTTAAACATTCCGTTGAGAATATATGAACGTTTTTATCACTCGCTGGTACTTCATAACAAGAATTGCTTACGATAGTCAAGTTTTCTGCGCCACTAAATTCCTCCCTTAGGAGCGCACCCTGTGAATATGCGCTGACGAGCACTATTTCGTACTCGTCACCTATCACGTCTAAAACTTGTCTACCAATGGAGCCTGTTGCCCCAAGAATGGCAATTCTTTTTTTCATACTATATTAATACCGGTACTGGCAAAAACTGAACTACTACGGCTACAAATAAAACGGCAAAAATAATGCTATCTAGTCTATCCATTAATCCACCGTGACTTCCTAGAAGATTAGAGAAGTCTTTTATACCTAGTTCGCGTTTTACTCTGGAAGCAAAAAGGTCGCCTACTTCGGAAACAATACCTATTGCTAATCCCATAAATACGTAGAATATAATGGGATATTCTAAAATGTTACTAAAGAGTACGGGTGCATTTACGGGTAATTTTGCAACCTCAAACATTCCGTATACTATTAGCGCACCTGCAACGCCACCAAGAAGTCCAAATGCACAACCCGAATAGGTTTTATTGGGGCTAATCTTGGGGAAAATTTTAGGACCTTTGATTGCAGAACCTGCATAGTAAGCAATGGTATCTGCAAGCATAGCGCTGGCTGCAGCGAGCAAGAAAGGTAACATTCCATATAAATTTGTGGTTTGTAGTACGCACATTATGGGAGTAATGGGATAAAGCATTATGAATAAAGTCATAAGCATATCCTTTAGTGTTACCTTTTGGTCAAAAACGAAGAAACAGAAAGCAAGTATCATTCCTGCACATAAGGTTAGGAAGAAACCAAAATATCCTAGGAACTTTATGGCCGGATAAACACCTGCAACAACTATTGCAAGAGGAATAATTTCTACGTTATAGCCACTTGATTTAGTGCATTTAATCATTTCAAAGGTGGAAAGAGCAAGCACTACAAGAACAAGTGCATCAAAGAAATATTGGCCTTCTCCATTCCAAAGTGAAGTAAGGAAGACAAATCCCATAAACACGCCGAGCATTAGAAAGCCGGTGAGTGATTTTTTAAGGATTTTCATTCCATTTGAGGAGGTTTTCTCGTTTTTCATTTAATTTCTCCAAAAGTTCTTTTGATTTTTTTGTATTCTTTAATTAAGTCGTATATATCGCCCTTGTCTGCTTCCGGGAATAGTTTGTCACTAAAGAATAGTTCTGCGTATTGTACGCTAAATGGCAAATATCCCGAAAGGCGCCTTCTACCACCATATCGCAAGAGTGCGTCTACCGGTGGAAGAGATGCCGAGTACATATATTGTTCTACTTCCGGAATGGTTAC
>JAZSKG010000294.1:0-3472 GCA_045534735.1 Candidatus Stercoripulliclostridium sp. | reverse complement strand
GGGTTGCTCTACTCCATCGGAAACGATCTTGATTCCGGTAGTGGGAACACCTGCTACGTCGTGAGTGGTTCCATTGTAACGATATTCGGGGTTAGAAGTAGAAATGTTCATCTTTACTTTTTCGCCCATAACGTTATCAATAACGGTATATGATCCACCATAATTATTCTCAAGAGTGTAAGCACGTATAACGGTATAAAGAAGTTCGTTGTCTACGAATCCGGACTTGATGCTTATCTTCTTTTCCTCGCCGTCGTTTAGAGAATAGTAATAACGTTTCCCATCATAACGAGCCTTGGTAGTGTAGGTGTTTCCTTTATAATCTACTTTCTTTGCACTTGCAATAGTGGTAAAACCATCAAGCAAACTTTCACTTGCCATAATAACTTTGCCTTCAAGGTCACTTGCTACCATAGTAACACGAGCACCCTTTGAGGTCTTGGCAGATATATTATGAGTGGTTCCGGTCATATTTAGAGTTTGATTACCGGCTTCTACTCTTTCCGTGGTAACGACCAAAGCGCCAACCATTTTATCGCCTTCCCACATTTCATATTCCAATACTTCCTTGTTGGTCCATTTGGAACCGGGCATATCTACGTCACTATTACAAGAAATTAGACTTAGACCTACGGATGCAACTAGACCTAAAACAAGCACTACTATTAAAAATTTACGCTTTAATTTACCTTCTTTACTATAGTAATACTTGTATTATAGACTATTTATATTGCTTAGTCAACAAAAAGTAGCATTTATACTATTAGTTCCCCTTGTAGGTCGTCTTTTATAACACGCATAACTTTTATTTCTTCCAAGGTTTTTACGTCATAGTAGATATAATAGAATGCTCCGTCATACCTACCTGCGACCTCGTAGACTTCCAGTTCCGTATTCCATTCAGTAGGAATTAACGCTCTACGTTTTACTAGGGGCTCAAAGCCCTCTTTAAACTCTAAGTCGCTCACGTTACCTACCTCGCCAGAAAGGTTTCTTTCCACGTGGTTGTAAAGGAAATTCTGTGCGTCTAATCCGATTACGGATCCGTCCATGAGGCTGATTTTCACCTTAATCAGATCGGGATAATATATGATGCCATCTTTTACGCAAGCAAAGTTTATATATGCTATACTCTCGTTAATGGATACCCAAACTGCTTCTAATCCAGTATAACCAACGTTTTCCAAAAAGCCCTTTCCGGCGCCTATTGCTTGTTCCTTAGTTAAAGAGGCTTCTCCCTCTTGTTGCTCGCGAACTATCTCTACAACGTACCCACCACTTTTACTTATTTCTACGACTCCATCACTAACGTTAAAGAGATATGAGGGTATTGCACCTTTGACTTCGCCACCACTCTCTGCCTCGGTATAAAATGCCTTAACTCTTTCAAGTGCCGTGCTCTCCGAAATCTCTTCCTTGTCCTTTAAAAACTTTGTTTCTCTGTCTAGAAGCCCGTCTGAAAACGGTCCGTCGTATATCATCTCAGGATACTCAACCGTAGTTTGGTCAAAGGCATCGTATACTCCACTTAAAGTTTCTATACCTTTGTTCAAAGTATTGTACAAATTTCCACCTAAAGCAACAGCCTCTCCCGCTTCCGAAAAGGCCTTATGAAGAGCAGACACGACTTCGGTGAGTTTTAAAAGTTTTGTGTTCTCATTTGTCGTGATATTCTCATAAGGAAGTTTCCTTGCAAGGTAGCACGAAAACCCTCCCAACTGATTTATGAATTTCATTATCTTTTGGGAATCAAACTCTTCGTTATTTAGACGACCAAGGTGACTGGTGATTACCTCACAATCAACGTACGATTCCTCTAAAAGGGTTTTCTGCGTTTTAGGAAGTGAAGCCACCTGCACCTTTTTGAGTTTATTTTCCAAGTCTCCCAGTCCGTCTAACGTTTGATAATAGGCACTATCGTACACGGCGCCCAACTCCTTTCCAAGTTCATTTACTCTATGAGCGAATATACCCAGTGACGTTGCTAGCGCGCCTACGAGCAGTAAGCAAACTACTACTATGCTTATTTTCCATATACTATTTTTGACCATAAAACCACCCCACTATAAACAGAAAACGTGTGAGCCAATGGAAAGGTGAATTTCCTTTTGACGTATCCAGTTACTTGTCGCAGTTCTTGGATTATAGTAGAACAAACACCCGTATGTGGGATCCCAACCATTCATTGCATCGCGCGCCGCTTTTTTGGCGGTTTCGTTGGGAGTAAGATTAATTTGACCGTCGTTAACGGCAGTAAATGCCCACGGCTCGTACACCACTCCCGAAATTGTATTTGGGAACTGACTGCTTTTTACTCTATTTAGTACCACTGCCGCAACTGCAACTTGTCCAACGTAAGGCTCTCCTCTTGCCTCTCCGTAAACCACTCTTGCAAGAAGATACAGATCGGAAGAATTGAAGGATGAGTTACTAGAGGCCCCGGAAGAAGACAAACTCATGCCAAGTGCCTTTGCCGTTTTACTACCAACAACACCGTCTACCGTAAGTTTATTTACTCGCTGAAAGTATCTTACTGCCCTTTCCGTCCCGGAGCCAAAAATTCCATCTACCTTGCCACTATAATACCCCCAATTCTTAAGTTTAGTTTGTAAGGTTTTAACGGTTGTCCCCGTAGATCCTCTTTTTAGTACCGACGCTGCTTCTGCCTCTCCCACTTCACTATCAAACGCGTTTAGAGCAAGTAATACAAGAAGAACTATTACCACCAATAGGACGGGAGCAACAACCATTCTTAAAAATTTTTCTGCTTTCATATTTCCTTCCTTTTTTATTGATTATTAACGGCTAAATTATTTTTACACACAAAAAATGCCCTTTTCATAATATTGACGGACGACCTTTTAGTGGGTATAATATTATTAAAGGTAGGCTTATGGAATTTGCATTAATATTAAACGCACCTGAATTAAAGGTTGACGTTAAGGAAAATTTAATAGTTTGTGCAGACGGTGGTTATAGACACGCAAAAGACAAATCCGTCTATGCCGTAATAGGCGATTTTGATACCCTGGGATATCTTCCTAAAGAGGTCAAAACCGTGGTACACCCCGTTGATAAAGATAAAACGGACGGGGAACTCGCTCTAGACTTCATAAAGGGAGAAGGTGGCAAGTTTGTCAGCATATATGGAGGCAGTGGTGGCAAGTTTGAGCACGTACTCGGCAACGTAAATCTACTCGCTTACGCAGATAGCATAGGGCTAAATGCTAAAATGGTAGAAGCGCGCGAAGAAATGTTTTTTGTGCGCGATACTCTTTGTTTTAATGCGAGAGTTGGGGACAATCTTTCCATTATACCTTTCGGTGGGGAGGTAACCTTTGAAAGTAGTCTTGGCCTTAAATATCCCCTCCATGGATTAAAAATTTTACCATATAGTTCACTAGGCATTTCTAATGAAATTACCGAAGGTAAAGTGGAAATTAAGGTTAAAAATGGAAGTTCTTTTGTAATA
>JAZSKG010000171.1:0-1752 GCA_045534735.1 Candidatus Stercoripulliclostridium sp. | reverse complement strand
CTTAGGTGGTTCTTGAATGTTTTCTTGAGAATTGCTCAAATGAACCATCTTTTGTTCAAGAACCTTAACCTTTTTATATTTGTCTATTAATTTTAATAAAACTTGTCCGGTTTTTAAAGCCCCATAACCAATTGAAGCATAAAGATCTTCAACAGATGAAAGAGAATATCTAACGATAATTTCCTTCATTTCTTCATCTTGGGCGGCAAGTAGATTCCAATCATATCCTTTACGTTTGGCTTCCTTTTCTAGCATATCCTTGCCAAGTTTAATATTCTCGGAAGCCCTCTCCTTTTTGAAGAAGGCACGAATCTTTGCCTTTGCTTGGGAAGAAACAACGAATTTTAGCCAGTCGCGTGAGGGACCTTTACCTGCGTTAGAGGTAACAATTTCAACAACGTCACCCGTAACAAGCGCCGTATTTAAAGGAACCATTTTATTGTTAACTTTTGCCCCAATACACCTATTGCCAACTTGGCTGTGTACCTTGTATGCAAAATCAACTGGTGTTGCATTCATTGGAAGGTCAAAAACTTCGCCTTTTGGTGAGAAAACGTAAATTTCATTAACGACAATACTGTTTTTGAAGGTAAATAGGTATTCTTTTGAATCGGTAATTTCAGCCTCAGACTCCATAACTTCACGAACCCAAGAAAGTTTCTTGTCAAGATCGGTATCGGGAGCACCATCAGTTTTACCCTCTTTATATTTCCAGTGCGCAGCAATACCAAACTCTGCTATTCTATTCATTTCGTGCGTACGAATTTGAATTTCAAATATTTGGCCAAAGTTTGATACAACCGTAGTGTGTAAAGATTGGTATAGGTTGGGCTTGGGCATCGCAATGTAATCTTTAAATCTGCCAGGAACAGGCTTCCACATAGAGTGTATAATACCCAAAACCGTATAACATTCCTTTATGTCTTCTACTATTACACGAACGGCAATAAGGTCGTATATTTGCTCTAGAGTCTTATTTTGATTAACCATTTTTTTGTAAATGGAATAAAAATGCTTAGGTCTACCTTTAATGTCGGCTTTGATACCTACGTTATCAAGTTCAGACTCAATCTCACCGGCAATCCTCTTTACGTATTGCATTCTTTCTTGACGTTTTTGGTCAAGTTCCCCTGCCAAATACTTGTAAGCATCGGGGAAAAGATATTTCATAGAAAGGTCCTCAAGTTCGCATTTAACTTGAGAAATACCCAGCCTTGCGCTCATAGGTGCATAAATATCCAAAGTTTCTTGTGCAATTCTCTTTTGTTTTTCGGGCGCAAGAGCGCCAAGAGTACGCATGTTGTGAAGTCTATCGGCTAGTTTTATGAAGAGAACCCTAAGGTCTTTAGAAATGGCAAAGAATAACTTTCTAAGGTTCTCTGCTTGCTCCTCCTCTTTGGAATTAAACTTATATTTAAGTTTAGAAAGTTTAGTAACAGCCTCTACAAGGTTGTAAATCTCTTCTCCAAACTTTCTTTTTAAATCATTACCATCGCAAGCAGTATCCTCTATTACGTCATGAAGTAGACACGCGCATACGCTTGATACGTCCATGCCTAAATCCACAAGGGTAATGGAAGCACCTATTGGATGGTAAATATAAGGTTCCCCTGATGCTCTCACTTGTCCTTCGTGCCATTTGGTAGCGTAATCTAGAGCGTATTGAATCAGGGTAAAGTCGCCTTCCGAATAAGCATTTTTACATTTCTTTAAAAACTCTTGAACTATCATAATTTTCCTCCCGACAGTTTA
>JAZSKG010000252.1:0-1684 GCA_045534735.1 Candidatus Stercoripulliclostridium sp. | reverse complement strand
GCTTCATAGCTCTTCTGAAAGATACGCGCTTTTCAAGTTGACTAGCTACGCTTTCAGCAACAAGTTGAGCGTCTGCATCGGGCTTTTTAACTTCTGAAATGTTGATAGAAATTTGTTTGCCTTTGCAGATCTTAGCAACCGTTTTCTTAATAACTTCGATTTCGCTACCTTGCTTACCGATAAGAACACCGGGGCGTGCAGTGAAAATGGTTATAGTGATTTTAGTTGCAGCCTTTTCAATAGCTATTTTAGAAATAGCAGCTTGATAGTATTTTTTCTTTAATACGTTGCGGATTTCGTTGTCTTCTTTAATGTTTGCGGCAAAATCTTTCTTGTCCACAAACCATTGTGAATCCCAACCTTTAATAACTCCGACTCTTATTCCGTGCGGATTAACTTTTTGTCCCATGTCTATCCTCCTATGCCTTTGCGTCCAACACGATAGTGATGTGGCTGGTACGCTTTAAAATTCTGAAGGCTCTTCCCTGTGCTCTAGGCATTACTCTCTTAAGAGTGGGGCCCTGATCAGCAAAGAATGAAGCTACGTATAAGCTGTCCTTGCTCATGCCGAGGTTGTTTTCTGCATTAGCTGCAGCAGACATAAGAACTTTCTTAATGGGTTCAGATGCAGACTTGGGAGTATTTTCCAAAATCGCAACTGCTTGTGCATAATTCTTGCCTCTGATAATGTCGAGAACTACTCTTACTTTATAAGGAGAAATTCTAACATGTTTAGCAACCGCTCTGGGGCGTCTGTCTCTATTTTCCGCGATTCTTGCGGTTTTTTCTCTCATATTTTTAGCCATAATTTCGCCTCCTATCTAGCGCCGGTAGATTTTTCCGTACCGCCGTGACCTTTGAAGGTTCTGGTGGGAGCGAACTCACCGAGTTTGCAACCAACCATATCTTCGGTTACGTATACGGGTACGTGTTTTCTACCGTCGTATACCGCGATGGTATGTCCTACCATTTGCGGGAAGATGGTCGATGATCTCGACCAAGTCTTCAAGACTTTCTTTTCGTTCTTTTCGTTTAATTCTTCTATTCTCTTTAAGAGTTTAGGTTCTACATAAGGACCTTTTTTAACACTTCTACTCATGTCGCTCTCCTTAATTTATCCTGGTAATGATAAGCTTGTTGGAAGCTTTCTTGTGCTTTCTGGTCTTGTAACCGAGAGCAGGTTTACCCCAAGGAGTAACAGGCCCCGGCATACCAACGGGAGACTTACCTTCACCACCACCGTGGGGGTGATCACACGGGTTCATTACAACACCACGTACTGAAGGACGAATTCCGAGGTATCTGGTCTTACCAGCTTTACCGATTCTGATGATTTCGTGTTCAAGATTTCCTACTTGGCCGATAGTTGCTTTGCAAGTTGCGAGGATGTATCTCATTTCACCGCTAGGCATCTTTATGGTTACGTACTTCTCATCTCTTGCCATGATTTGTGCGCTCATACCTGCTGCTCTAGCAATTTGACCGCCCTTACCAGGTTGCATTTCGATGTTGTGTACCATAGTACCTACGGGGATGTCCTTAAGTTGAAGAGCGTTACCAGACTTAATATCTGCGGTAGGACCGCTCATAACCTTATCGCCAACCTTTAAGCCAACTGGAGCAAGGATATAAGTTTTAGCACCGTCTGCATAATATAAAAGAGCAATGTTTGCAAGTCGGAGGC
>JAZSKG010000159.1:0-3783 GCA_045534735.1 Candidatus Stercoripulliclostridium sp. | reverse complement strand
CCTTACGTACTCGGGATACTTCTCTATAAGTTGCATGTAGGATTCCTTAGACCAAGTAATAATAAGTTTTCCAAATAGGTTATCCGATTTACTTCTATTATATTTATTGCAAAAAATCGTTGGCTTAACAGTATATCTTTCAGCAACCGCAAGCAAAATCTCCCTATCACTTGGCAAAATCTCGTTTATAACCATATTTCTAAAAGTACATCTAACACTTTCGCGACCCATAAATACTTCTTTATCAGGGTTATAATATATGGTTTTAGACATTGGTGCGCGCAAAGTTTCTATATTTTCTAACTCGTTAAATGCAACGAGTTCGCTTCCATAAGAAATTTTACACTTAATATGGTTTAATTTTTTAATTCTTTCAAAAGGAAGAGCGCCTACTATAGAACAAAATACGGGTTTAGGATTTCCCATGCCAAATGGTTCTAACCTTTTGAGTTGATTTACAAATTGTAAATTAATATCTTTTAAATCAATTACAGCATCACTTTGGTAATCTAACTTAAATAATTCGTCACTATAATTAGATTTAATGTAATCATTTGCTTTATTGGTGAACTCTTCTAACTTAAAAGGCTCAATGCTAAGTCCTGCGGCCATTGTATGGCCACCAAATTGGATGATTGAGTCACTTACACCACTTAATACTTCATGAATATTTATGCCGGCTATGGAGCGACAAGAGCCTTTAAACACGTCGTCTTTCCTAGAAAACAATATAGTTGGACGATGAAATTCCTCTGCAATTTTTGCTGCCGCAATACCAATAACTCCACCTTCCCAATTATCGCTTTGAAGAACTATTATCCTCTTACTTACTAAGTCGTAATCTAATAATAGATTTCTTGCATCCGCTATGGTTTCCAAACAAAGTTCTTGACGTCTTTTGTTTTCAGCATCCAATTCAAAGGCAAGTTTTTCACATTCTTTTGAATCATTACTTATAAGTAGTTTAAGAGATTTTTCTGCGTTAGAAAGACGACCGGAAGCATTAAGTCTAGGTGCTATCTTAAACGCTATATCCGAACTCGTCACAGCCCCTTGCGAGCGATGACCACAAACGTTTAATAATGCCTTAATTCCCACTCTTGGATTATTGTTAGAAAGTCTTTTTAAGCCCTCAATTGCAATAATACGATTATCATAAACCAATGGAACCAAGTCTGCAATGGTAGAAATTGCACATATATCCAAAAACTTCTCTGCATAATTGTCGCCATATAATGCTCTTATAAGCATATAAGCAACTCCACAACCACAAAGTTCTGGTGCCTGTGCTTGCACTTTAGGATTAACTATGGTACAGTTAGGAAGAACTTCTCTTGGCTCATGGTGGTCGGTCACTACTACTTCTACTCCAAGTTCTTTAGCAATATTAACTTCTTCTACCGAACCAATTCCACAGTCAACTGTTACTATGAGGCTTGGTTTAGAAATTTCTATTGCGCGCTTAAGTGAATTTTCGCTTAATCCATAACCATCTTCAACTCTAGTAGGAATAAATACGGAAATATCTGCTCCATGCTCTTCCAAAGCAAGTTTTAGCATGGCGCTGGCCCCTATTCCATCGCAGTCATAGTCACCAAAAATAAGAATTTTACCATTTATTAGATGTTTATTTATGATTTCAACGGCCTCATTCATTCCTTCCAAAACAAAAGGACTGGAAAGTCTTGAGAGTTTAGGATCCAAAAACTCAATCAACTTTTCCTCCGTATTAAAACCACGCTTAAATAGCAATTCTGTTAAGATTGCATTAAGTCCCGTTTTTTCGGAAAGTTGATTTATTAAGTTTTTAGCATCATATTTTTGCATAAACACCTAAAGTTTGTATCAAAAAAAGCCCGCAAGCGAGCTTTTCTTGTTTTTGTTTGTTATCTTCTTCTATTTTTCTTATATGCTTGTTTTCTTGCCTTTTTGCCTTTATTAAGTTTTACGTTCATTAGTAGACCCCAAATGCTAGGTGCTAGGAATAGTGAACTATATAGACCGGAAAGAATACCGAAGATGATTGGTAGAGCGAAGTCAGTCAATGACTTGATACCCCAACAAGCAAGAATGGTGATAGTTATCAACGTGGTGAATGATGAAAGGAATGTTCTGGTTAAGCATTCAGTAACTGATTGATCAACCATAACTTCAACGTTCATTCTACCATCTTTAGACTCTTTCTTGTGTTCTCTTACACGGTCAAATATAACGATGGTGTTGTTGATTGAATATGCAACAACGGTAATAAGACCTGCGATTAGAGAACTATTGATTTGAATGCGGAAAATGATAACAAGTGCTAACATAACGATGATATCGGTGAATGATGCACATAGTGCTGCAATACCACTAAAGAAGTCAAACCTGATAGCGATATAGAGGAGCATTAAGAGCATTGCAATACCAACGGAAAGTAGAGCCTTTTCAATAAGTTGGGTACTTGCAGTAGCATTAATCATTTCTGCACCAACTATAACGGATGTCGAAGAAGTATATTTCGTTCTTAGAGCATTTTCTATTTGACCTATAATCTTATTGTTGATAGCGATCATTTCTTCGGTCTTAGAAGCCTCGTTATAGTCTTGGCCATTAATAGAGTTTGGATAACGTACTACTATAGCATTGTCGCCACTATTTTGCTCGGTGGAAATTACTGCTCCGTTATCTTCCACGATGGTATTAATGATATTAAGTACGTCTGCTCTATTGGCACCTTGGATATCAGCACCATCCATTTGAACGGTCAAAACAGTACCACCCTTAAAGTCAATACCTATATTAGCAAAGCCGTCGTATTGGTTGCCTTCGGTGCTATATACTGAACCACATACTAGTGCGATAAAGATAATAGCAATGGGAAGAATAAACCAATAATATGCGTTACGGAAAATTTTAATATTATTTAAGTTAGGAAGTTTAATATTCTTTTTCATAATTATTTTACCTCCTTATCTTCTAGATTAACACCTCTACGACGTAAACCGTATAGTGCATCGTTTTCTTCATTAAATGCTAGTACGCAATTTACAAGCAATCTAGTTACTAGAAGAGCAGTAAACATAGATATAACGATGCCTATTAGTAGAGTAATACCGAAACTCTTAATGGTGGTTGCACCAAAAATAATCATAATAATTGAGCCAAGTATCGTCGTAATGTTACCGTCAAGAATTGCGGACAATGACTTTTTGAAACCAATTTGAACGGAACTTCTAATGGATTTACCACCGTTAAGTCTTTCATCCTTAATTCTTTCAAAGATAATAACGTTAGCGTCAACTGCCATACCTATTGAAAGGATGATACCCGCAATAGAGGGAAGCGTAAGTTGTACCCAAGGAACTATTGCTAGCATATACATCATAATAACGCTATAAATTACTAGTGCACCAGTAGCAACTAGACCAAATACTTTGTAGATGAGCACCATTAGGATAATTATGATACCAAGACCAATAGCGCCTGCTATCAAACTGGTTTCTAGAGCATTTTGACCTAAAGTTGCAGAAATGGTTGAGTTTTCTTCAGGTGTAAGTTCAACAGCAAAGGTACCTGCTTGTAGTTTAACAGCCATATCATTTGCTTGTTGTTGAGTGTAATTTCCGGTTATAACTGCGTTACCATCAGTAATAGCAGTATTAACGGTAGGAGCCATAACCTCTTCGCCGTTAATATAGATGGCTAATTTCTTACCAACGTTTTCACTGGTTGCAGTTGCAAAAGCAGCAGTACCAGCATCGTTGAACTTAAGGCGAATTGCATAAGAAGCATCATAAAGAA
>JAZSKG010000010.1:0-1820 GCA_045534735.1 Candidatus Stercoripulliclostridium sp. | reverse complement strand
TAGACGTACCACCGGCAATTCTTTACTACAAGGGTGACGTTGGTCTTTTAAAAACTAAATGTCTAGGCGTTGTTGGTACCAGAGAGCCATCTAGGTATGGAAGAGATTATACGGAAAAGTTTGTGGAAATACTATCTAAGTGTTCTCTAACCATCGTTAGTGGCTTGGCTCGTGGCATTGATACCGTTGCACATAGGACAACGCTCCTAAACGGTGGCAAAACTATTGCAGTATTAGGTTCCGGAATTGACGTTGTCTATCCCTCAAACAACGTACAATTATATAACGATATTGCTAGAGATGGACTTATTATATCGGAATATCCACTGGGAACGCCTTCGCTAGCATATAACTTTCCAGAACGAAATCGTATTATAAGTGGCTTATCAAAAGGCATACTTATTCCTGAGGCAGGATTAAAGAGTGGATCATTAATAACGGCTGAATACGCAATAAAACAAAATAGAGAGTTATTTATTATCCCATCTGCATTAAATTCACCTCGCGGACAAGGATGCAATAAGTTACTTAAAACTTGTCAAGGTGCAATTGTTCTTTCTCCCGATGACATTGTATCCGCACTTGGACTTAAGCAACAACCTGAGCAGAAAGCAAGTGCAATGCAACTTGATTTTATGGAAGAAAAACTTATAGAAGCGCTCAGTTATAGCGAAATGCATTTTGATGATATAGTAGAATTGACTGGGCTTGGTGTTAGCGATTTAAACGCTTTACTAGTAAGAATGGAAATCGTTGGCCTAATTAGAAAATTAGATAACAATTATTACGGAGTATAGAATGAAATTAGTAATAGTCGAATCACCCTCAAAAGCTAAAACTATACAAAAGTATTTGGGTACAGGATTTCGCGTTATGGCCTCTGGAGGACACGTTTGCGACCTTCCCCAAAAGACTTTGGGTATCGATATTGAAAATCGTTTTAAGCCAGAATACGTGGTTGAAGATGCTCGCAAGAAGGATCTCATCAAACGTTTAAAGAAAGAAGTAAAAGATGCAGAATTCACTTATCTTACAACGGACCCGGATAGAGAAGGAGAAGCAATCAGTTGGCACCTTGCAAACACTCTTGATTTGAATGGTTTAGAAAACCGTATTGAATTCAACGAAATTACTGCTAAGGCAGTTAAGCAAGCAATAGAAGCACCGAGAGAGATTAATCTTAACTTAGTAAATGCTCAACAAGCACGCAGGGTTCTTGATAGATTGGTAGGCTATAAAATCAGCCCAATACTTTCAAGAAAGATAAAAAGTGGACTATCAGGCGGTAGAGTACAATCATCTGCTTTAAAGATGATTGTAGACCGTGAAAGAGAGATTAATGCTTTCGTTCCACAAGAGTACTGGAATATGACTGCAAACGTTCTTAAAGAAGGAACGCGCACGCCCGTAATAAAGAGTAGCTTCCAAGATTACAATGGTAAGAAAGTTAAGCTTGAAAGTGAAGAGCAAGTTAAGAAGTTAGAAGCAAGACTAAATCTTGCAAATTGGTACGTTGAAAAGGTTAAGAAGGGTGTATCACAATCTCGCCCCCAAGCTCCTTTTACTACTTCTACGCTTCAACAAGACGGTTCACAAAAATTGGGTCTCAGTTCTCCACAAATAATGCAACTTGCACAACAGCTTTATGAAGGTGTTGATATCCCGGGTGAGGGCCATACTGCATTGGTAACTTATATTAGAACGGACTCAGTTAGAATTTCAAGTGAGATGCAAGCATTAACTCGCAAGCATATCTTCAATAAGTATGGTAAAGATTTCGTTCCTGCTAAACCTAACATCTATACCACAAAGGGACAAAA
>JAZSKG010000047.1:0-2746 GCA_045534735.1 Candidatus Stercoripulliclostridium sp. | reverse complement strand
ATATTCTACGTCGGGAAAGGCAGATATAGTTTTAATAGCACCATAGGCAAAGTTATCTGCGGGAGAAATGGCGTAAATAGTAGGAAGTTCTACAACAACGTCGGCACCGGCATGTATTGCTTGCTCGGCTCTCATATATTTGTCAGCGATTGCAGCATCTCCTCTTTGTGTAAAACTGCCACTCATTACACAAAGAATAGTATCTGCACCCGTTTCCTCTTTTGCTCTTCTTAAATGTTCTGCATGACCATTAGTTAATGGATTATATTCGCATATTATGGCGGTTATTTTCATTAATTCAGCCTCTCAAATTTATTACTCTTAGCGATTTTGGGAATTCTGCTTGATTTTAACTGCAATTAGTAGTAATATACTAAAGGAATATATATATTATATTACTTTATATATATTCAGTCAAACAAACAATACTTTTTTTGGAGGCAAATATGTCAAAATTAATGGATGCCATTATTGCTCGCGCAAAGGTTGCTAATAAGCATATCGTGCTAGCAGAAGGCGAAGAAAGCCGTATTATCAACGCTGCAGTAATAGTTAAGCAACAAGGTATAGCCAATATTACTCTTCTTGGTGACAAAGAAGTAATTCTTTCAAAGGTTGAAGAAGGTGCTCTTGATGGAGTTAATATTGTAAATCCTAAAACGTCTGATAAGATCAAGGAATATGCAAATCTTCTTTATGAACTACGCAAGGCAAAGGGCATGACCGAAGAAAAAGCATTACAACTTGCTACCAACCCATTGTTCTATGGTTGCTTGATGGTTAAGAGTGGAGATGCTGATGGTATGGTTGCAGGCGCTATTAATTCTACTGGTGATGTTTTACGTCCTGCGCTTCAAATAATTAAAACCAAACCCGGTATCAAAACTGTTTCCGGTTGTTTCGTAATGGGACTACCCGAAGGTTCTCCTTATGGCGAAAATGGTGTAATGGTATTTGGTGATTGTGCAGTTTTACCAGATCCTACCGCAGAACAATTAGTTGATATTGCTCTAGCATCTGCAGCAAGTGCTAGAAAAATCGCTAATATAAAAGATCCTAAAGTTGCCATGTTGAGTTTCTCTACCAAAGGCAGTGCTTCTCATCCCAATGTTGACAAGGTACAAAATGCAACCTCTATGTTGAAGGAAAAAGAACTTGATTTTGATTTAGATGGCGAACTTCAACTTGACGCAGCAATCGTTCCTAAAGTCGGCGAATTAAAGGCTCCTGGCTCTAAAGTTGCAGGACACGCAAACGTACTAGTATTCCCCGATCTACAATCTGGTAATATTGGTTACAAAATTGCCCAACGTTTTGGTGGTATGGAAGCAATTGGACCTATCTGTCAAGGATTGGCACTACCGGTTAACGACCTTTCCAGAGGTTGCTCTGTTAGTGACGTTGTTGGTGTTGTTGCAATTACTGCTCTACAATAGGAGGAAATATGAAAGTTTTAGTTCTTAACGCAGGTAGTTCATCCCTTAAATATCAAGTTATTGATATGGATAACGAAAAAACCTTAGGAAAAGGTTTAGTTGAAAAAATCGGTACCGGTTTAGTTGGCAAACTTAAACAAGAGGCCAGTGTTGATAAAGTAATAGTTGTTGAACAAATTATCGCTGACCATACCGAAGCATTTAGTTTAGTTATGAAGGCTTTAACAGATGCTCAAAACGGCATCATAGAAAGCATGGATGAAATAGGCGCAATCGGTCATCGCGTTCTTCACGGTGGAGAAGATTTTAAATCAAGTGTAATCGTAACTCCCGAAGTATTAGAAATATGTGATAGAAACACTGTTTTAGGACCTCTACACATGCCAGCAAACCTAGGATGCATTCGTAGTTGTATGGCTCTTATGCCGGATAAAGTTAACGTAGCAGTATTTGATACAGAGTTCCATTCTTCTATGCCAGATTACGCATATATGTATGCAATCAAGTATGAAGATTACAAGCAATATAAAGTACGTAAATATGGTTTCCATGGAACTTCTCACAAATTTGTTTCCGGCGAAGCAATTAAACATTTAGGTAAAAAAGAAAGCAAGATTATAACCTGTCACCTAGGCAATGGTTCTTCTATTTCTGCTGTTGTAAATGGTAAATGTGTTGACACTAGTATGGGACTTACTTCTCTTGAAGGAATGGTTATGGGTACCCGTAGTGGTGATATTGATGCCGCTGCTGTTACATTCCTTGCAGAACAAAAAGGCATGAGTGCTGCACAAGTAGTCAACTATCTTAACAAAGAGTGTGGCTTTAAGGGTCTTGCAGGATATAGTGATTGCCGCGACCTTTCTAGACTTTGTGAAGAGGGCGATGCAAGGGCACAATTAGCATTCAATATGTTCGCATATAGAATTCGCAAATACATTGGTAGTTATATTGCAGCAATGGGTGGATTGGATTGCATAGTATTCACCGGTGGAATAGGTGAGAACTCTCCTGAAGCAAGAGAACTAATTATGAAAGGCCTAGAAGTATTTGGTGTAAAATTTGATTTTGAAAAGAGTGCTACTTGCAAGAGGGGTACTTTCCAAGAACTCAACACCGAAGACAGTGCTGTAAAGGTATATATTATTCCCACTAATGAAGAATTAGTAATTGCTCGTGACGCAAAAGCACTTGCTGAAAGTAAATAATATATTATTTTCCTATAAAAAATACCAAAAAAAGTTTGACATAATAAATACTATTAGTTATAATAGTTTAGCGAGTTTAAGATAAAATTAACGAGGAGGTCT
>JAZSKG010000068.1:0-4349 GCA_045534735.1 Candidatus Stercoripulliclostridium sp. | reverse complement strand
TCATATTCGGTATTAGCAATATCCTTCTTGCGACTATCGGCTGACTTCGTAACCTTTTCTTGTGCTTGTTTCTTTTCAAAGTCTGCAGGCATTGCGCTGTCAACCTTGGTCTTACGTAGTTTCTTAACAACCTTAGTCTTGAGTTTTCTGTAGATCATAACTACGATAACTGCTACTAGGATTAGACCGATTACTACGGAAGAGATGATGAGCCATACTTGAGGATTGATGTTATTCTCTTCTTCTTCCTCGTCTTCCTCTTCTTCGTCTTCAACAGGAGTTTCGTCTTCCTTTACTTCTGCTTCGGTGAGGTAAGAACCGAAGGTACCTGCCTTATTGGTATCGTTTTCTACGGCAGTCTTTTCTGCAGTATATTCGTCAGCAGTTAGTTTTACGATGCTTAGGTCGTCAACTACTACGATACCTGCCATCAAATTCTTAACGTCTTCTGCATCGCCTTGAGCATCATCGGAACCAAGATAGAATGAGAGGTATGCGCTTACGCTCTTAGAAGATTCGTTAGCATAGAAGAAGGTATATTCTACCATTTCTTCGCTAGCAGAAATTTGAATGGTTTGCCAGAGGTCGTCGGTCTTGTTATATAAGAAACGGAATTCGGGCTTCTTGCTTGCGTCTACTGCAAGGTACTTAGCATAGAAAGTGATCTTGTAGTAACTGGTTGCAGCCATGCTTAGGCTGGAGGTTTGATAGTATTGTGCAGAAGGCTTGGTGATGTTAGCCATCATTAGGTAGTTGTTGTTACCCTCTTCTCTACCATCGGTATAGGTGGTGGTCAAGAATTCTCTAATTTGTGCTTCGGTATACTTATCAGCAATAGCGTAACTGGGAGCATTGTAATCTTTGCTTGCAATGTGGCTTATTACTTCGTCAAGATCACTGGTGTTGGTCTTGTTGTATACACCATAGAGATGGTTGGGGTGATCGTTATCCTTAAGGTCACTTTCGTTTGCGCCACTGCCGTTAAATACTGCATCGGGCTCGTAGTGAGTGAAGGAGTTGGATTCATTACCTAATAGAGATTCAAGGTTGTTACTGGGATCTTCCTTCTTAGCATCATAGTTATCAAAGGAGTCGGTGTTGTAGTTGATGAGTTCAAACTCAAATCCATTGGAGAGATAAGACTCGGTTGCATCCTTTTCACCTAGTAGGGTGAGGTTTGCATTCTTTCTTGCAGTGCTGAGTGCCTTTAGAGTAAATTCTACACCGTCTGCATTTACGTCTACACCGTAGGTTGCAAGTTTTTCCTTAATTTGGTCTGCAGTAAGATCGTTTGCATTTTCATCGCCGTAAACGAGTTTGTTGTATGCGCCTTCGTCTGCAAGTTTAACGAGCATTACGTCGTCAAAGTATACGGTACCGGTGCCTGCACCACAAGAAACCTTGGTTTCGCCGCCTGCAATAGTGGTGGTGTTCTTAGCATATTTGTTACCTAAGAAGAGTTCCAAGGTTACGCTACCGGTAGAGAGGTTGGTTGCAATGTAGAAGTCGTATCTTACCCACTTGTCTGCAGTATTGATGTTTGCATAACCAACGTATTCGCCGTCGTTTGCATCACTATTGGTAACTGCAAGATAGTTGGAACTGTTCTTTAGGGTAATGCTTGCCTTGGTGTCGCCTATTGTCTTTGCCCATACGCTTAGTCTATAGAAAGACTCGGTGGAAAGGCTTGCTGAACTTGAACTATAACCAAAGTAAGTGGGATAGTTGGAGGTTAGCATTAAGAGGTTAGAAGACAAGGTGGAGTTATATCCTAGGGTATCGGTTCCTGCAGGATAAAAGTCGCCTAGTCCGGCACCATTATAGTCGTTAGCATTAATGATACCACCCTTAGCGCTTGCTAGTATCTCTTCATATACGTTATTTTCAATTACGTCTTCGTTAATACTTGTACCTGCACCGGTAGTCTTACCACTTGCAAGAGGAGAAGCATAAAGCACTTTCTCGTTGGTGGTATCAAGAACTAGCGCGCGTACATAATAAGTATTATTGGTTGCTACCTTGTATTGGTAGGTGCGAACGATTGTAGTGTTGGGATCTTCGCCTTCAGTCTTTTCGGTATAATCCGTGTCTTTAACTGCTGTAGTTTCGTCAATAACCTTAATGAGTTTCTTATCCTTATTGTAGATGAAGAAGTGAGTGGTTTCTTCTACGTTTTCCTTCCAAGTGATTAAGTGGTCGGAATCGTTCTTGTTTACGGTAGGAGCAGAAATTAGATATGCTTCACTGGTCTTGGTCCAACTCTTGGGGGTTGCAATACCGGTAATCTTACCATCGGTAAATACCTTGTCATACTCTTCCTTATCAAGTTTATAGGTAGAAGTATCAATTGCGCTAAAGTCAGAGTTGGTGATGCTGGAACCGGTAGAAGTAGAACTGCTTAGGTCAACTTTCTTAACGTAGGAACCCTTAGATTCATCATATTCGCTGTAATCAATGCTCTTCCAAGTCATAGCAGTAATTAGAACTGCGCCCTTGGTGTGGTTTGCAGGGGTATAAATATCGCCCTTACCAAACTCAACTAAGAGATACATTTCATCACTTTCGGTTGCAGATGCTTGGATTACGAAACTTAGTTCGGTCCATTCGCTTATAGCAAGAGAGGTTTGGGTTGCACTGGAGTTAATAACGGTATCGTTTTCTTTGTCGTATAGAGAAACGGTGAAGGTAGAACCACTCTTTAGGTTCTTGGTGTTAACCCACATGGAGAAACGATAGAAACTGTTAGGATTGGTCTTTAGTAGATCGCCGGTGGGCTTAAAGTAGATCTTAGAAGCAGTATATTCGGCGTGGTTTAGAACTACTAGGTCAAACACGGTGGTGTTGCCAAGTTCTAGAACGTCGTCTTCTGCACTAAGGTTTAGTCCGTTAAGAGCCTTAACGGTGCTTTGGTCTGCATTAGCCTTAATTTGAGCGCCTGATACGATACCGGCATAAAGGTTGCTTTCGTCGGAATCCATATTTACGAAGGTGTTGTCGTCTATTACGTTATAGTACCAGCCGTCTTTTTCTTCGGAACCTAAAGCAGTAAAGAGTTCGCTTGCGCCGTTTAGACCGAATGCATCGTAGTCGTCAACCTTGATTTCGTCCCATGCTTGGTGGTTGCCATAGGTTGCATCGTCGTATTCAGCGTCAAGTTCGCCTTCGGTTGCATATTCCATAATGGTCACGGAGTCAAAGAAACATCCACCGGGATATAGGGTATCTTCGCCCCATTCGCCTTCGCCGTACCAGAGTTCTAGGCCAACCTTTCTGTCTGCAAGTTCGTTACCTTTTACTTTAATGGTAAGTTGTTGCCAAGTGCCCCAAGCACCACTGGTTTTATCTTCTAGTTTAGCATCGGTAGATGCACCGGTTAAACGCATGGTTGCAAAAACTTCTTCGGTGCCGGTGTAGTATGCGTTGTATACATCGTATTCTGCCTTCTTGAGGTTGTAGGCTTCCATTTCTTTATTGAACTCGGCAAGTTTCTTGTCGTAGTCTTCTGCGCCTAATTCGGGCTCTTTGGCTTCAATAGTAGCAAGGTCGCCACAATAGGTCTTTTCATCAAGTTCAGGAACCCAAATGAATGCCCATACGCTAATTGCATAATATTTGTTGTTTTCAATGAGGATATCAAAGGAACTTTGGAATCCAGCACCGCTTATTTTATTGTTTTGGTGGTAAACTAGGAGAGCCCTACTATCTAGAGGGTTAGCAGGAGAAGAGAACTTATAACCTGCTTCTGGAGTATAAGAAACGCCAAGTTGGGCATGATCGGGAGCAACGAAGGTGGTAGATACTTTACCATATGCGTTTGCAAAGTTGTTGCTTTCCTTGCTGTCAACGTAATAAAGTTTGGTTAAATCAAATACACCGGTTGCATCGTTAGTGCTGGAGTAACTTGGGAAGTTATCGGAATTGCTTAGGTTTTCCTTACCTTTTACTACGGTGTAGTTAGCGGTAGAACCAACTTTTGCAGTGTAATATGAGTTTTGTTGAGAGGAAGTGGAGTATCCTGCGGCACCGGTGAAGTTGTTGTTAAGATATTCATAACTTATAACAACGTCATTGCCGGCCTCAATGCCGTATACCTTTTGCATCTCTTGAGTGCGAGCAGTTTCGGAAGCATTGCTTAGAGTGTTGTATTGGCTTACAACTGCACTATCGTATACCTCCTTTTCAATCTCGGTCATGGTAACGTTATCAAACATTGCGGTACCCTTTGCAGTATAGATACTATCAAGAGAGGTGTCGCCGTTGTTAACCTTATCCTTCATCTTGGAAGGACCGTAACCTAACCAAAGTTGAACGTTGAAACTCCTGTCTTCAAAGTTGGAGCCTTCAATGTA
>JAZSKG010000032.1:0-2968 GCA_045534735.1 Candidatus Stercoripulliclostridium sp. | reverse complement strand
CCGCTTGGCCTCCGACTTATAAGCATATTATTGATAGCCTTAAAGACCTTAAATATATTGGTGTATTAGCAACAGGATATAATAACGTTGACGTAAGTTATGCTAAAAGTAGGAATATAACCGTTACGAATATTCCTGCATATAGTACGGAAAGCGTTGTACAACTCGTGTTTGGATTAATAATAGAATTGTATTCCGGAATTGGTTATCACAATGCTAGTGTACAAAATGGTGATTGGCAGAATTGTCCGGATTTTTGCTATTATAAAACCGGGATGCGCCAATTGCAAGGAAAAACCATTGGTATAGTAGGCGCCGGCAAAATAGGCTTACGGATAAAGGACGTGGCTATCGCTTTTGGCATGAATGTTCTCCTATATAGTAGATCAAGACATGCAAAAGAAGAAGGGTTCCGTTACGCAAGTTCACTTTTTGAATTGTACGAAAACTCAGATATTGTTTCTTTGAATTGTCCTTTGGATGAAAATAACGTAGGGATGATTAATAAAGAGGCGTTAAGTCACTTTAGAAAAGATGCTATTTTAATAAATACGGCGCGTGGTGGGTTAATTGACGAGAGTGCATTAGCAAACGCACTTTCAAGTGGACAATTAGCCGGAGCTGGAGTAGACGTATTAAGCGAAGAGCCACCAACAAAAGTAAATCCTTTATTGACGGCTCCCAACACTATAATAACTCCACACGTTGCTTGGGCAACTATAGAGGCACGTTCAGCCCTTATGGAAATTGCCTACAATAATCTAAAATCATTCCTAAATGGAAAACCAATAAACGTAGTATAAAAGTAATCAAAAGAAATTAGAACTAAAGGAAGGATTATTATAGAAAAAATTGCGATAATTGATTTAGGTAGCAACTCGGCAAGGCTTGTTATTGCAAACGTAATGCCCGGCGGTTATTTTATGGTTGTCGACGAATTGAAAGAACCTGTTAGGTTGGCTCAGGATATGGAAATAGATGGTTTCCTACGTCCCGTTCGTATTTCACAAACCATAAAAACGCTTCGCACCTTCCGTACTTTATATGAAAGTCACGGGGTAACAAAGGTTTTTGCTTATGCAACCGCTGCTGTTAGACGCGCAAAAAATCAAAAATCGTTTATAGAAGAAGTACAAACGTCTTGTGGTATCAAACTTCAAGTTCTTTCTCAAGAAGATGAAGCAATGTTTGTTTACCAAGGTGTAATTAATTCAATGGAAGTGCCAAAAGGACTTATAGTTGATATAGGCGGTGGCTCCGTAAAATTAATTTATTATAATAGAAGAGTAATGCTTGCGCAAGATACTCTACCTTTTGGCGCACTTACGCTAACTGAAAAGTTTAAGAATACAGGAACTCCCGAAGAGTGTTTACAAGCAATAAGTCAATACGTTGGAGAACACTTAGATCAACTTGAATGGTTTAAAGATTTAGATCCCGAAACCCAATTAATAGGTGTTGGTGGTTCGTTAAGAAATCTTGGTAAAATTAGCCGTAAACTTAAGAAGTATCCTTTGGATATGGCACATAATTACCATATTTCTTATCCAGAATTGGAGACTATATACGATACTATTAAACCTCTTGAACCTGAAAAGTTAATGCGAATTAAAGGCTTGTCTTCAGCAAGAGCAGATATTTTCCCTGCAGCACTTGCCGTTATTGATGCCATTAAGGCACGTACAAGTTTTAATGAAATAGTAATTGGTGGCGCCGGTATGAGAGAGGGTGCAATGTTGCGCTATGCTTGTCCCACAATAGCAGAAAAGCCAATAAGCGATATTTTAGGTCATAGCATTTATACTTTGCTACATCATTTCAATATGAATATACAACATGCTGAACACGTATTTGATTTGAGCATGCAATTGTTTAAGCAAGTTAAAGTTATTCATAAACTTCCTCGTCCCTACGTAAAGATTCTTCGTGTTGCAAGTATGCTTCACGACGTTGGTTCAAGCATGAAGTTCTATGATCACCATAAACATTCAATGTATATGATTCTAAATAGTAATCTTTATGGTATTCCTCAAAAAGATTTGATTATGGCAGCGATGGTTGCCGGTTTGCATTATAAAGATGGCTTAGAGCAATTAGACGTACAAAAATATCTTGACTTGCTGACTGAAGAAGAGATTATAGCAGTTCGCAAACTAGGTGTTATTGTAAGAATTGCCGAGTGCTTTGATCGTAGTTGTGGTGGTGCTATCGTAGGCATTTCTTGCGACGTGTTAGGTGATTCAGTCATACTAAAGACGAAAGCACAAGCAGAATGTACTCTAGAGATAAAAGATGCTCTAACTGCTCTAGGTGACTTTAAACGCGCATTCAAAAAGAATTTAGAAATACTATAATGAAAGTATTACTTGCTTCGGCATCACCTAGACGTAAAGAACTTTTAAATGAAGTTTTTTGCGATTTTAAGGTTGAAACATATCCTGCAAATGAAGATTTCCTTGGCGATACTCCTCAAGCAACCGTCAAGGAAATTGCTTTTAGAAAACTAGATGCAGTTCCTCAAAAAGAGAGGTTTGACGTTATTATATCCTCTGATACGTTGGTATACAAAGACGGCAAATATTATGGTAAACCAAAGGATCGTAACCAAGCCATAGAAATGTTACTTGAATTAGAGGGACGAACTCACGTTGTTTGCTCAGGTGTAGCGCTATATGTCAACGGCAACGTTGAGGTGTTTGCAGAAAGCACTTTGGTTACCTTTAATTCTATGTCTAGGGAACAAATTGAGGAGTATTTGGATAATTACTATTGCCTAGATAAAGCCGGTGCATATGCAATACAAGATGGTGTAGTGGTAAAAGAAATTATTGGAAGTTACTCAAACGTAGTAGGGCTTCCTGTGGAAAAACTTAAAGAAATCTTGAAAGAAAAGAAGATAATTTAGTTATGCAAAAACAAAGAATAGTAATTGATGCAGGTTCTAGTAATATAACCATCTATGGAGGTG
>JAZSKG010000086.1:0-6102 GCA_045534735.1 Candidatus Stercoripulliclostridium sp. | reverse complement strand
AGATAAAACGTACGATCCGGATAACGGAGAGCAAGTATTATTATACGGCACGCCCACTTACTACCAGAAAACCGGTAAAATTTCATTTATTGCAAGAAGAATAGAGCCTTTTGGAAAGGGTAAACTACATCTTGAACTAGAACTTTTAAAGAAACGTTTATTGGAAGAGGGGCTATTTAACGACGGACACAAAACCCCGGCTCCCGTATACACCAAAAATCTTTGTGTTGTAACAAGCATAGAAGGCGCCGTAATTCAAGATATTTACTCAACCATTCGCAAGTATAATAATTTAATAAACATTGCTATCGTAAACGTTTCCGTTCAAGGCAAAAGTGCCGAAAGCGAAATAATTAAAGGGCTAGAACTAGCAGATAAGGGTGGCTTTGATACCGTTATTCTCGCTAGAGGTGGTGGATCATTTGAAGATCTTATGCCATTCAATAGCGAAGGCGTTGTAAGAGCCCTGTATAGAATGAATACCTACGTGATAAGTGCAGTTGGTCATGAAACCGACGTTACTCTTGCAGATTTAGTAGCAGATACTCGTGCCTTAACTCCTACTGCAGCAGCCGAGATGGTAGCATTTGATACAGATAGCATGGCAAGAGATATAATATCTCAAATTAGTATAGCCGGTAGAAAATTAGAAAATAAGATTAAAACCAAGCAGTTAATTGCGACAGATTTAACTAGAAAATCAACCTACCTTATAGGCAATAAACTTTCAGAAATGGAGAACAGAGTCAAAGATGCTTTAAGTGGCTCCAGATTATCCATTCAAGAAAGACTCTACAGAAAAGAGGGCGAAGTAAACGTTTTATTTAATAAGATAGAAGCCTTAAATCCCCTTAGAATTTTAAAAACAGGTTATCTTAAAGGAGAAATTGACGGCAAGGGAATTAGTAGCGTAAAATCGCTAAAAAAAGGTGATACCATTACCTTGTATGCAAACGATGGTAAAATTAACGCGACCGTAAACGAAATTGAATCAAATTGAGAGGTTAAATATGAGTTTTGAAAAGGATATAGAAAAACTCGAGCAAATCGTAGCAAAATTAGAAGAAGAAAATCTTTCTATTGACGAAGGACTAACCCTTTATGCTGAAGCAATCAAATTGGGTAAAAAACTAGTTGAAGAAATTAAGGAAAGTAAAGGCAAACTAGAACTCCTTAATCAAGATTTAACCAGAATCAATCTGGAAGACTGCGAGGTTGAGTAAAATAGCATATTTTTGAAATAGTTGCATATTTTCTTAAAGTATGATATAATATTTGTAACTTAATATGGTGGTGCAGTATTCTAGTCAGGTGCGATATAATTGAGGGCGGGGTTAAAATACCGTCAAAGAGCATATCGATGAAGTTTCTTGTGTTTGCTTGAGTTGCCCAAACTTGGGTGGATGCTGGGAGTTAAGGTTTCAGGGCGTCTGATAACGGCATATCGGAGCCGACCCTGTCACCATGGAGACTTACATTGGTGAAGGTAACGCCTTTGGCAATCCTTTACTGAGTAGGGTTAAACCTGCAATGCGGTAATAAATAACTGTGTGCAGTGTAGCTTGCCTTGAGTGGATGCGCGAGAATTAGGGTGTCGGACCCTGCGAGTACGCGAACTCGTTTGGTCTTTGCCTATGAAACCGTACCTGCAAAAGAGGATAGGTTGTATCAAATCTGTTAAAGAAATTTTCTAGACTGTTTTAAGCCAAGGATTATAGTGTGTACTAAGTGGCGATTCGGTTACGTGATGAGTAATCTTACGTTGCGGGGTTTAAAAGGAAACTGCCCAGTCGGCGACGATGGGTAACCCGTAGGGAAATCCTACCGAACCTAATGGCGCAAGGTTTACTTGGTTTATTACCACCATTTTAAGCGCAACTTATGGTTGCGCTAAATTTTTAAAAGGGAATTATGAAAAAAGAAGTTAGCGAATTTAAGGAACAAGACTTACCGGAAATTGAACAAGATTCAATAGAGGAAGAAAATTGTAAGATCAAAAAAGAAAAGAAACCGGAACAAAAAAGAAAACTTTCCGGCGCAACAATTTGGACCATTAAAATAACTGTTGTAACCCTTATTTTAGGTCTTTTTTTCTCATTTATAAGCGAATTAACCTCATCCTATGCTCACGTAAGCATTACTATACTACTTTTATTCTTGCTTATTGCCATAAGTATTGTCTTTGATACAATCGGTATCGCAGCGACGTCATGTGATCTTGCACCTTTGCTTTCCATGGCATCCAGAAAGGTTCCCGGTAGCAAAAAAGCAATAGCACTTGTCAAAAATGCAGAAAAAGTTTCCAATATTTGTTGTGACGTTATTGGCGATATTTGTGGAATTATAAGTGGTGCTTGTACGGTTGCTATCGTAACCAAACTTATAATAGACAATCCTACTTTAAACTACTGGATGAGTATTGTAGTTTCCAGTCTGGTCGGCGCAATAACGGTAGGGGGAAAATCATTTTTTAAAACCGTTGCGATGAAAAAGAGTAAAGATATCCTCTTACTTGTTTCCAGAGTGCTATCCATTTTTAGCAAAAAAGAAAAATAATGCGTATTGATCTGCTTTTACCTGAATTAGGGCTTGCAAAATCTCGTACCCATGCTCAAAACCTTATTAAACTCGGTAAGGTTATTGTTGATGGAGTCGTTATAACTAAACCTGCCTTAGAAGTATGTGGCGTAGAGAATATTATAGTTGATGACAGCGATGATTTTGCATCATTAGGTGGATTAAAACTTCAAAAAGCATTAAAACACTATAAAATTGACGTTAAAGATAAAGTTTGTATTGACATTGGCGCTTCTAACGGTGGATTTACCGACGTGCTTTTAAGAGGGGGCGCAAAAAAGGTTTTTGCCGTTGACATAGGTGACTGCGCTCTACCCGAAGATATGGCAAATGACGAACGCGTTGTTGTAAAAGATAAACTTAACGCAAGATATCTTTCCTTTGAAGACATAGGCATAAAGGCTGACGTTATAACGATAGACGTATCCTTTATTTCTTTAACCATGGTTTTACCTGCACTTTTACAATTTCTACATGAAAATTCGGTTATAGTTGCACTCATAAAGCCACAGTTTGAAGTTGGCAAGCAAATGCTTACTAAAACAGGTATAGTTAAAAATCAAAAGGCAATAGACCAAGCAATAAACAAAATTACTTCTTTCTCTCGTGATTTAGGTTTGCGTTTTATGCCGGTAATAGAGGCTCCACATCCATTTGAAAATAAAAATAAAGAATATCTAGTCCTTTTGCATAAATAATATAGTAATTCTAATTATTTTCTTGTTTTTTTGTATAATTTACTTTTATCTCTTGTATAAAATTTATATTTAGTGTATTATAGTGCTATGAAAATAGGACTTTATACTAATTTAACAAGGGACCCAAACGCCCAATACACGAAGGCCGTATATAACATTCTAAAGGAGAAGAACGTTATAATTCGTATTTCTAACGACCTAAATGGGGTAGATTTTGGCGAGCCTATAGAAAACACTTACAATAATTGTGACCTTGCTAAGTTTAGCGACGTTGTAATAGTGCTTGGTGGTGATGGTACCATTTTAAGAATTGCAAAAGAATGTGCAACTTGCGGTACACCCATTTTTGCCGTAAATATCGGTCATAAAGGCTTCCTAAGTGAAGTAAATAAGGAAGATTTAAAACAAGACTTTAACGACCTATTTAGTGGAAATTATATTTTAGATAATCGCAAGTTTTTAAAGGTTAAAGTAAACGGTATGGGAAAAGAGCATTATGCGCTAAATGAGGTTGTCGTTGCACAATCCTTGTGTTCTCGCATTTTAAAATCAAATATAACCGTTAACGGCACTATGGTTGATAAATACGTATCGGATGGAATAATAATTTCCACTCCGACCGGCTCAACGGCATATAGCCTTTCTGCCGGTGGCCCCATTGTAGCACCTGACGTTTCCTGTTTCATCATTTCTCCCATATGTGCGCATAGTTTACATTCTCGCCCACTTATAGTATCTAATTCCAGCGTAGTTCAAGTACACTTGACGGAGGCTATCCCCGGCGCTAACGTAAATATTGACGGACAAAACGTAGAACGCATTAAAAATGGTGACGTTGTAGAGATTGCCGACTCCAATCTTTTCGTATCATTCATTAGACGTCCAAACTTTAATTTCTATGAAAAACTATTAGCAAAAATGCGCTACTGGGGCGGTTTGGAGGATTAAATATGAGTAGACAAGACAGACAAAATAGAATTATAAAAATCATAGAAGATCGTGACGTTGAAACACAACAAGAATTAACCGATATCCTCATTAGCGAAGGATTTAAGGTTACTCAAGCAACTATTTCACGCGACATTCAAGAGTTGGGACTAATTAAATCGTCAGGCTACGGTCAAAAATCCAGGTACGTTAAGCCTTTAGATCCAAGATTACAAAGATTACGTACTCTTTTCCACCAATCCGTTCTTTCCATTGATTTTACGGAAAACTTTATCGTAATCAAAACGTTAGGTGGTAGTGCTAATAGTGCTGCAATGCTTATAGACCACCTAGAAAATCCCGAAATTATGGGAACCATAGCAGGTGACGACACCATCTTTATTCTTGTAAAAACCAAAGACGAAGTAATAAGAATTGTAAAACAACTAAACGACTTTTTAAATTAGTATGATTAATTCTTTATACATTAAAAATATCGCGTTAATTCGCGAGCATTTGCTAGAGTTTAGCCAGGGACTGAACGTTCTTAGTGGTGAAACGGGTGCCGGTAAGTCTATAATTATAGACTCGCTTAATTTCGTTCTAGGCGATAGAGCAGATAAATCTCTTATACGCCATGGTCAAAATAGTGCTATGGTTGAGGCCACCTTTAATGATAACGACAATGAAAACGTTATAGCCATTTTAGAGGAGTATGGCATAGAAAGAGAGGAAAACCTCATAGTAAGAAGAACTATGAGTGAAAACGGCAGAAGCGATTGTAGGGTTAACGGAAGGGCTGTTACGCTTAATCAACTACGAAAATTAGTTGCACATTTAGTAGACATTCATTCTCAACACGAAAATCAAGCATTGTTAAACGAAGCAAACCATATTATTATTCTTGATAAATATGGTAAAAGCATTGAAAAATTGTTAGATAAATTTAACGTACACTTTTCCGCCTACCTTAAAGCCCAAGAATCTTTAAAATCATTTGAAGACGAGGCTTCCAGAGCAAGAAAAATTGATAGTTTAGAGTATCAAATTGAAGAAATAGAAAGAATTAATCCTCAAATCGGTGAAGAAGATACTTTAATTCAACAAAGAACTAAGTTCCAAAATGCCGAACGTATAGCAAGTTCCTTGTCTCACTCAAATTCGGCACTAGAGGGAGATGAATCTTTTGGCGCAATAAACCTTGTACAAATGGCTCTCCGTGAAATTAACGGGGTTACGCGCTTTGACAACAAGTTTGAAGCCTTAGTTGACCGTCTTGAGAGTGTAAAAATTGAATTACAAGATCTTTCCGAAGAATTAAATAGTGAAATAGAAAATTTAGATTACGATCCCAGAGAATTAGAAAAAATAGAAGATCGCATATCTCAAATTAGAAAAATTAAAAAACGTTACGGCAACGTAGAAAATCTACCAAAATTTTTAGAAAATGCTTACAAAGAACTTGATATCCTTAAAAATGCAGAAGAAAAAATTGCAGAACTTGAAAAATTAATTGAACAAGAGGGCAATGAAAGTATAAAGTATGCAATTGCTTTACACGACGAACGTGTTGCCGTTGCAAAGAAGTTCAACTCTGCCATAATTAAGAATCTAAAAGAACTAGGCATGAAGAACACGACTTTTGAAGCAGAAATTATGTTCCCCTCTAATGATGATATATTAAATGAAGCGAACGAAAGGGGCGCCGATAACGTAAGATTCTTAATTTCACCAAACTTAGGCGAGCCTCTTAAACCACTTTCTAAAATTGCCTCAGGTGGAGAAATGAGCAGATTCATGCTTGGGCTTAAAAACATTACGGCAGAATTAGAGGGCATAGATACATTAGTCTTTGATGAAATTGCTACTGGTATTAGTGGTGTAATAGCAAAGGTAGTTG
>JAZSKG010000120.1:0-7832 GCA_045534735.1 Candidatus Stercoripulliclostridium sp. | reverse complement strand
GGTACCTATCAAAAGGGTGAAAGCGACGTAGAAGAAGAATACTTCTCGCTTTACATCATGGGATCCACGCATAGAGATGCTCAATCCTATGAAGACAGCAGATTGGGTCTATATCTCACCATGGCTGCATTTGAAGAATACGGCATTACCGGTATAGAACTAAATCACCAAGTATTTGAAGATTTCTTGTCACTCAACCTTAACGCAGTACTGGATTCTCTAGGTGGCACGCTATCTAACGCGGCAGGTGGAATAGTAAACACCCTAGACGAGTTAATAGAAATGCTTTACGACATGGTTGGTGACGAGGATAAGATGGATAAGCCCGAAGAAGAAGAGGGTGAAAACAGCGATCTCGTACAAAATGCCGGTGAAGAAAGTGAAAACGACAACATTTACGACGTAGAAGAGGAAGAAACCAAGGAAGACACCATGTGGTACGTTGGACTACTTGATAGTATCCAATTTACTAAGGGCGCAATCTCCATAGTAGTTGCTCAAACTGCTATCCAAACCCTCTTAAAAGAAACCGTAGGCTTCCCCTTTGACGAGAAGATAGGTAACCTTTCCGTTGACCTAGACAATACCGGTAACTCTCTTGGTATTAACATAGGTCTAGATTACCAAGAACCCATTGACGTTACCAAGACTGAAATAGCAGAACTTAACACTACCATTGCTTCTAGAGAAACCGTTGACACCGTTAAGAGCATGCTAGGTGGTGGCGCTATGGCTCTTGAGGGCGTAAGCACTACCTTTATGGGAACCGTCGCTAACGTATATGCATCAGAAGCATACGTTGGAACGGCTCAAAACAGTGAAGCATACGGCATCATACCCGAAGGAACAAACGTTTCCGTAGGATACTTGGTATTTGATAACTTCGTTATCTTTGAAGGACTTGAAGAAAACGCAACTACGGTAGAAGAACTCACCAGACGTGCAACTACCGTAAGAGAATCTCTAGTAGCCTCATTCCGTGATAATGCCGGCTATGCAGTAGCACAAGAAGACGACGTATACGTATTAACCAACGATGCAACTCTAACTAGAGTAGTACTTAAGATTTCCGAAACCAACGTACTCCTTGCCTTCGTTGCAAATACTCCCAGCATGCCTACTATAGATTTGAGCGTAGTAGAAATATCCTTACTAGGCGATAAACTTGTAAGCATTATAACCGAGGAAGAGGCTCTTGAAGAAATTCGCAAGACTTACGAAGAGGGATTCTTGGTTGGCGCAACCGTTGAAACCGAAAACGGTAACGTAGCATTGGTTGCAGAGCGCGCATATCTACAACAACAAGATATAAGTGAAAATAAAGATTTCGCACTTGAAAATAGTGGAACACGTAACGTATTCTACTTTGTTTACAACCCCGAAACCTATTTTGGCAAAGACGATAGCCTAGATTATGGTTCCGAGACGTACAAAGAAAGAGCAAGAATTAACTCTGAAAAGATTATTGAGTCCATTTCTGAATTCTTACAACAAAAGACCTATGCTTGGACTCAAAATGCACAAGGCGTACACACCTTCCACCATTATCACGCACAACTTAACGTATCGGTTAAGGTTGCTAAGGTACTAGACGACAATGGTAACCACGTAGACAACAAGGTACTAATGGCCGTATCTAGCACCAAGAGCATGTATAACGTTGGCCTTAAGATCCATGGTATTGACATTGGCCTAGGACCTAAGGATATCTTTGCAGAAACTCCTTTGGATGGTATGCTAAGAGAAGATTATAACGAATACTTTGAGACCAATTTCAAACCTCTAAGCGAGTATGAAATGGAAGCAGAAGTAACCCTAGAGTTCAGAATTGACGACACCGTTGGCGGTCTATTTGATATGAGTGAACTTCTAGGCACCGTTGGTGGTCTATTGGGTCCCGGAATAGGCGAAATGCTTGGTCAAATCAATCTAGCACTTCAACCCATTGACGACATAGCCATTTCCGTTGTTCTAGCATTAAGACTTTACATAGACTTTGGTGCTATAGAGCCCTTCCGTCTACAACTTGAAATGACCTACAACGGAAAGACTATGTTGCTCATAACCTATCAAGGCGCATATTCCAGCGACGAAAACGGCATTTACGAGAATAGCACTATCTACGCAGACCTAAGTGGACTAGGATTCCCAAGTGTAAAACTAGAAGGTATCCAACTTGGTGCCGTTCTAAGAAACCTGATTAGCGGAGTCGGCGCACCTAGTGATGAAAACGTTGAGCAAGAACCTGAAAGCGCACCCGTACAAAACGCAGGCGCAGAAAACCTTGTATCCAATGCAAGTGACAGCGCAAGCGATAGCACAATATCTAAGAAAGCAATAGATAGAGTATATCTTGAAGACTACGGCTGGACGGAAAGATTACTCCTCCTAACCTTCGGTGGCAATGAAACCACTCTTGCTATCACCGGTGCTCTTGCATACTCACTCGTTGCAAACGCATTTAAGAACTGGACAATTGCAGGCGTATTAGGTAACACTCAAATGCTAGTTCCTATGTTTAGGAATCTACAAATCGGTTACTCGGAAGAAGACGGCGTATATGGTCTCTGCCTAAGACTTACCGACGATACTCCTTACGAAAAGGCATTCCGTATCGGTCTAAATATCGGTGGCAACTTTGAAATGTGGGCAGATAGCGTACTCTTAGCGGAAGGCAAGCCTGAAAGAGACTCCAGCATTGATGCTCGTGAACGTGTGGAAGGTGACGCTGATACCGAAAACACCATCGTTTACGAAGATATCGGCATCATTAACAAGGTTGCACTTGACCTTGAATTTGAAGCACGCGTACGTACTAAAGATTCCGAAGAAAAGCCTAAACAACTCGTAGCAGTACAAAACCTACTACAAGAGTTACTGGGCTTAAGCGCAGATACCATAAACTTTGACGTTCAAGACACCGTACTAGTATTCTCACTTGGTCTAACCGTATTTGCAGACCTTGCAGATATGACCAATACTACTCTTGCTCTCACCATCAACCTAACGGGTGAAGAGTTAATCGGCGTATACTTCTTAGGTAAGGTAAATACTGCTTACGTAAATCTAAGTGGACTAGGTCTATTCCAAGCAGCACTAAACGGTGTTGACGTACTTGGCATACTAAATAGTTTCTTAGGCGACTTCTTAGGCGACGAAGGCATCAACCTAAATGAAATGTTAGGTGGCATACTAACCGTAGAAGAAAAGGAAGAGGAAGTACTTTATGCAAGCAACGCTCTTGCTTCTGCAAGCGCAGTAAACAATACAATAAATCTAAACAATAAGGGACAAAACGCTTCCATAGACTTAGTAACTTCTACCGATGCTCCCTTGCTCAAGATTTTGATGTCTAATGAAGAAATCATCATCAACCCCAACATGGCAATCGTACAAACTCTTCTTGGCGACAGTATGGTATTGCCTAACTTGAGCGACCTAAGATTATCCATTAACCTATATCAAGGTCTAAATAACCTAAATCTACGTATCAAACTAGACCAAAAGGGCAACTATTTGAACCTTGGTATACCAGAAGGCAACTTTAATATTGCTCTTGGTCAAACTGCAGAATTCTTCAAACTCTCCTCCATAGGCGACGAAAGCCAATACGGTGGTATTGAAGGTCTAACCCTTGGTATGGACTCTGCAGGCAACCTTGCAGCAAACATTAACGCACTATCACTTGCACAAGGATTACTAGACGTTATCTCATTTAGCGACTTCACTATTTATATTGAAAAACGTAACGACTACTTCTTCCTACGCAACTTGAAATATGGTGGAGCAAACGGCGCACTAGAAATGAGCGCACTCGGCACTTCATTCTCCACCGGCCCCACCTACTTCAGCCCCGTTATTAGGGATAGAAAGGATGCTAACGGCCTAACTTCTTACGACCACGCATTCATATCTAAGGGTGGAGCATTTGACTGGACCCTCAACCTCCCCGTAATAGGTGAGTTTGACGTTGGTGGATTGTTAAAGGCATACGAACCTATATTCTTTGATAACGCTTACAGAAGAATTAGGCTTGCTCTTAACAAGACCATGACCAATAAGACGGAAATTCCGATTGCACAACTCACGCAAGTAGCAAACGTACAAGGTTCACTTGCTAATGAGGAAGAATGGGAACCTCAAGGTCTAACCGCATTCCTAAAGAACAACGTTCTACACCTAAGCCTTGCAAACATTCTAGTTATAGACTTGAGTGGATTGATTAACACGGTCGCAGGCTGGTTGCTAAAGACCATAGCCGGTGCTATTAACGGAATAGCAGGACAGGTAGTAGGTATTATTTGGAGCGTGGCAGGACCGTACGTCTCAACGTGGATAGCCGATATGATAGGCGACGCGACGGGATATGGTTCACCGCTCAGAATTGGTCAAATCCTAGACGACATTCTAGGTAAGGGCGCCGGTGGTATACCTGTTGTTAACTTGTATCTACCCGAATTCTTGCCCACCCTAGTTGCATCGTTGAAGCCGGTAGCAGAAGACACTAACTTCGGTTCACTGTTTGGTAACGTTAACACCTATAACAACGCAACCGGTGAATGGGAGCCCGTGGCTGGCGCAACCATCAACATTGGCGACGGCAGATACGTCACCACGACCGATAAAGATGGTAACTACGCAGTTATCAACGCACGACCCGGCACTTATACCGTAAGCGTAACCAAGCAAGGTTATAACGATATCCCACGTAGGGGCGAAAACGCACCCAAAGTAACCATACTCCGTGCAAACGAGCATCCTGCTACAGAAGCAAACTTCTCAATGGTAGAGTACTCCGTAACCACGTGGACAAACGTTGTAGTAAACGTATCGGTAAGAAGAGAATATCAAGACAATTCTACCGACACCGTTGGCGTAGAAAATGCTACTGTAGAAATCTATATTAACCGTCAATGGGTAAATCTTGGCAAGACCGGTAGCGATGGTACCATTCAAGTTAAGGTTGATGCACTAGAAGGATTCAACCATAGCATGCGCGTACAATCACAATATGGTCTCCTGAATGCAACCCTAGCATTGAGTTTGAATTCAAACGGCACGCCAAACCCCGGACCTTACACGGTAAACTTCAAGTATACAGGTCACCACGATCCTACCTCCGGTAGTGTAAGCGCTATACTTATCACCCTAAAGGACGAATACCTAATGTCTGAAGGTGCAAGTTCAGTATTTAGCCTAATTGCAAAAGACAAGACGGAAGGCGCTTCATTTGACGATCAAGCACTCAACCAAATTGACTCCTTCTTCGGAGCACAAGGCTTTGATCAACCAATTAGGAATGCAGGTGGTACCATCTACGCATCATTTGATGAAAACAACGTAGAATATCGTGTATACGACTTCGCAAGCAAGCAAGGCGTTTATAATGCAGTTAGCGGAATGGTAGAGCAAAAGATAGCAAACCAAAAGGACTTTGAAATAACCGAAAAGATTCCTTCATTGTACTATCACGCTATCAGTTACGACCTACAAAGCATCATAGAAGTTCGTGGCTTCACCACTCAAAAGATGGTAATGGAAGACGGTAGCACCAGAACGGTATATAGAGTTGTTCTTGCCGTAAGCAAGGCAAGCACCACTCCCGTTATAGGTGGCGTTGAAGTATGGCTAAAGAAAGATGGTAGAACCATAAGAATGGCCGACAACTTTAACGGAACCGAAAATAACGTCATTAAGTACAACGCAAACGGCGTTACCAACTTTGCACAAGGTGACTTGTACTGGCAAAACAATGCAAGAGATTACTTAACTACTTCTCCCATTGAGAATAGTTTAACCAACCTTGACAGAGGGGCTAATAACCTAAGAAGCGACGGTGGTTTCACTATCCCGCTACTAACCCTTAACAAAGATTACACCTTAAAGGTAAGATCAACCGACTACAAGAACGTAGACGTTGGTACTTTCCAATTGAGCGAAAGCAAGAACTACCACAACTTTGGTGAAATTCTACTTCGTCCCAAAGAAGTTCCGGATTGGATTAAGAAGAGCAATGAATCTGCAGGCGGACTACCCATTGAGGGATTACGTCTCCGTCTTGGTGCAGATATCTCCGATGCATCCAGCCAAAGAGTGGAAGATCAAAGAGAAGATCCTAGCGATGCAGGTTATACTCAAGAGGGTATACCTCTAACCCAATATTCCTATGCAACCACCCTTGGTGAAAAGACCCTTAACGCAGTTATAGATACCGCTAAGGGACAAGCAACCAGTGCTATTAAGGATGCAATCAGCAACGCAATAGGTGGTATAGGTGGTAGCATCGTTTCCGGTCTAGCCGGTAACGTAATCAGTTCCATACTTGGTTCTGCATCCGGTGTAGATACCACTTCTCAATTCCTAGACGCAATGGGCAAGCCCATCTTCGTTCCATGGACCAACTACGTAAACGGATTTGAAAAAGGTAAAGAAGACGCCTCAGACTCCATTACCTACATTGAGGCATGGATTTCTTCCAGCACCTTAAATGGCGTATTTGACCTAGTACACAACCTCTTGCTCGGATATAGTGGATACAGTCCCATTTCTAAGACTCAACGCTATAACATGGCAGACCTATGCGCTATACCTGAAGGTACCGAAGAAGGAAAGATTAAGAATCTACAATTCGTTGGCGAGTTTAATGAAAATGCCGACATTAGAATGTACGACTACGTATACGATACCGAAGTTTACTACAGAAATACCGTATACTCTGCCGGTGCAAGACTCGTTGGCTCACTACTCGGCTTCGTATTGAACTTCGCTCTTGGCTCTGCGTTAGGCGACAATGCAGGCACCATTATGAACATAATTCAAATGGTACTTTACGAAATTGACTTCCTAATTGACATCTTTGACCAAGCGCTAAGACTACTCTCTCACTTATTCCCATTCAGTTATGCTTACAGCATGATTGATGAGCGCAACCTAGCAGGAAGCCCCTTGCAACAAGAAGAAGTTGCATCTACGTTGTGGGGCGTAGAAGGTTTAGCACACCCATATCTTGACAACGAAAAGAATGGTCAAACGGGTATTTTTGAACCTAAATTAGTAGGGGATACTACTGGAGTTGTAACTATTACCGGATTGTCTCCCGACGCAGACATTCAAGAATACCTAATTGAAAACGGCGTAACCATTGATGGCGAGAACTACAAAGTACAAACCACCAACGTAAAAGACCTTATTTCAAAAGAAGGTATCTTGAAGCAAGGCGACAACATGGTAGGTTATAACTACTATGGTTATGGTCAATACGGTGGTCCCGGAGACGTAACGAACGCCGCAACTAACGATAATTCAAGAGATGGTAAAGTTGACTATAACGCAACATTTGACGATGATGGCAACATCATGACAGGTTACGAACGTAAACTTGACTTCATTGATAAGAGCACCTATGCAAAGATTACTCTAAACAATGCAGTTGATACGTTGCTTGACAGAATTACCCTCTTCTTGAACGGTGCAAGTTATTCTCAAGCAAACCTAGGAACGCTTGGAATTAAGCCAAAACTTGATGAAAACGGCAATTATCAATATGATAAAGATGGCAATATGCTCATGGATCTTGACGCAAAGAGTTATATGCCCAGCGCAACTATTCTACGTGCAGATACCATCCTCTACAACAAGAACGGCGAACCTGCAAACGAATACTACAGAGAAATAGAAGAAATGATTGAGAAGTGGATTGACACTAACATTGTCAACAGTTACGTAATCATTAGCGACTATGAATACTCTTTAGTAGATGAAAACACCGGTCTTGTAACCAAGACTCTAGTAGGTAAGACCTACGTAAGAGACGTATACGGACACTTTGATGA
>JAZSKG010000021.1:0-2423 GCA_045534735.1 Candidatus Stercoripulliclostridium sp. | reverse complement strand
AAGAAGAAGGTTCATTATTAGGAGGTGCGACATGGCAGAAAATACTAAAATTATAACCATGAAAGAAAGAGACATAGAGAAGACCTCTAAATTGCAACTAGTCAACTCTATAGTTGGAACCTTCCTAAGATATCTATTCCTTATAATAATAGCAATAATCGTTCTATTCCCGTTCTACTGGATGATTATTTCATCCCTTAAGACTCTAACGGAATACAAACTAAGCGTTCCTACTTTCTGGCCTAAAGTAGTTATGTGGTCCAACTATACGGAAGCATTTAAAACTGCAAATCTCGGTGTACTCTTTAAGAATACCGTTATCGTTGGCGTAGTAAGTACTATACTTTCCCTAGTTATTACCGTTCTTACTGCATTCTGCTTTGCTCGTCTTGAGTTCAAGGGCAAAAACGCACTCTTTGCAGCACTACTTGGAACCATGATGATTCCCGGTGAACTCTTTACCATTACCAACTACGAAACCGTATTTAGACTCGGTTGGCTAAACACCTATACCGTTCTAATCGTACCATTCCTAGTTAGCGTATTCTACGTTTACCTACTCCGTCAAAGTTTCATGCAAATACCGGATTCTTTGTATCTAGCCGCTAAAGTTGACGGAACCAGCGACCTAAAATACCTCTGGAAGGTAATGATTCCCCTTGCAATGCCCACCATCATTTCCATAACCATTCTTAAGATGATGGGTGCTTGGAACTCATATATGTGGCCAAACCTAGTTGCAAGAAAACAAGAAATGCAACTCATTACCAACGGTTTAAGAAACGCCTTTACCGAAGCAACCAGTGGAGAAACCAACTTCCCCGTACAAATGGCTGCTGTAGCGCTAGTTTCTATTCCTCTCTTTATCGTATTCATATTCTTCAGAAAATACATTATGAAGGGTGTTTCTAGAAGTGGAACGAAGGGCTAAAATTAAGACCATATATAATAAGGTATCAATATCCTAGTTGATATAACCAAATAAAACAAAAAATAAAATACATTTTCACAAGGAGAAAAAACATGAAAAAGAAACTTTTGTGCTTATTGCTCATTGCAGTCATGATCGCTTCTGCTATCTCCATGGTAGCTTGTGGCGAAAAAGACACTGACGATGGTAAAATCACCATTAAGTTCTACCACACCATGGGTGCTAACCTCCGTACCGTTCTTGAAAATCACATCGTAGAGTTCAATAAACTCTATCCCGATATCAAGATTGAGCACGAACAAGTAGGTAGCTACGATGACGTTAGAAACCAAATCAGCACCGAAATTAACGTTGGCGCACAACCCCACATCGCTTACTGCTACCCCGACCACGTTGCACTTTACAACGTTGCAGGCGCTGTTCAAACTCTTGACGAGTACATTAATAGCACCGAAGTTGTAACCAGAGCAGACGGCACAACCGAAGTTCTTGGTCTAACCGCAGAACAAAAAGCTGACTTCATCCAAGGTTACTACAACGAAGGTAAACAGTTTGGCGATGGCAAAATGTACACCATGCCTCTAAGCAAATCCACCGAAGTTCTTTACTACAATAAGGATTTCTTTACCGAACACGAACTCACCCTTCCCACCACTTGGGCAGAAATGGAAGCTCTTTGCGCAGCAATCAAAAAGATTGACCCCAACTGCGTTCCTCTAGGATATGACAGTGAAGCTAACTGGTTCACCACCATGTGTGAACAATATGGTTCTCCCTACACCAGTGCAACCGGCGACCACTTCCTATTCAACAATGCTAAGAACAAGGAATTCGTTAACATGTTCAAAGGATGGTATGAAAAAGGTTACGTAACCACCCAAGAAATCTTCAGCGGATACACCTCCGGTCTATTCACCACCCTCGGTGACGTTGATGCTGAAGGCAAGCCTGTTACCAAGAGCTACATGAGCATTGGTTCTTCCGCTGGTGCAACCCACCAACGTCCTGCTCAAGTAAACGGTGAATATCCCTTTGAAGTAGGCATCACCACCATTCCTCAAGTTGATAACAACAATCGTAAAGTTATCTCTCAAGGTCCCAGCCTTTGCATCTTTGGCAAAGAAGATAGCGAAGAAGTAAAAGCTTCTTGGTTATTCGTTAAGTACTTAACCACCAACGTTGCATTCCAAGCTGAATTCTCCATGGCTTCCGGTTACGTTCCAGTAATCAAGTCCGTTGGCGATAATTCCGCATACAAAGCATTCCTTGACAAGGCAAACGGCGGTAGCAACATCGCAGCTCTTTCTGCTAAAGTATGTCTAGAGCAAGAAGATGCTTACTACACCAGCCCCGCTTTCAATGGTTCTTCTCAAGCACGTGACCAAGTTGGCAACCTAATGGTTCAATGCCTCACTGGTAAAGTTTCTATTGACCAAGCATTTAAAGATGCTATTGATGAATGCAACTACGCAATCTAATTAACTGAGTCGCA
>JAZSKG010000076.1:0-3481 GCA_045534735.1 Candidatus Stercoripulliclostridium sp. | reverse complement strand
CCGGTAGCGAAGCAACTCTTGCCGCTGTTATTACCGATCCTAAAACCCATGAAAAATATCCCATTAACGATCCCAGCATAATTCCTAATTATGCAGTACTTGATCCAGAACTAACCGTATCTCTACCTAAACACATTACTTCTACTACGGGTATGGATGCATTAACTCATGCTGTTGAGGCTTATATAGGTAAGAGCAATACCACTTTCACCAGAAAAGAAGCAGAAGTAGCCGTTGAATTAATATTTAAATATCTAAAGAGAGCATATGACGATGGTAGTGATATTGAGGCACGTCAAAAAATGCAAGAAGCAGCATATCATGCCGGTTGTGCCTTTACTAGAGCCTACGTTGGTTACGTACATGCAATTGCACATTCACTAGGTGGTAAATACGGCATTCCTCATGGATTAGCAAATGCTATTATATTACCTCACGTACTAGATTACTTTGGCGACAGTTGTCATGCTGAATTAGCCAAACTTGCTGACTTTGCAGGAATTGAAGGTACTAACGTTACTGAAAAAGCATTGAATTTTGTTCAAGCTATTAAGGATCTTAATGAGTATCTAAATATACCTAAATACGTTGAAGGCAAGATTCAAGATGAAGATATGGAATGGCTTGTAAACCACGCACTCAAAGAATCAAATCCTCTTTACCCAGTTCCTAAGTTTATGGGCAAGGAAGAAATGATTAGTATGTATAATCAAATAAAAGGATAATTACAAATGTTAGAAGAGCAATTCGTTCCCAGTGCCGTACTAGTTAACGTTGGAAAAGAGAAAGACCTTGAGAAGCCTCTTGAGGAACTTTCTTTGTTGGCAAAAACAGCCGGGTACGAGGTAAAGGCTATCCTAACACAACATAAGGAAAGTCCCGATAAAGCATATTACATAGGAACGGGAAAACTTTTAGAACTAAAATCTGTTGCCCAAGCAACCGAATGTGATGTTGTAATATTTGATAATGAACTTAGCGGTACACAACTTAATAATCTTGAAAATGAGTTAGGAGTCACTGTTTGGGATAGGGCAACTCTTATCATTGAGATATTTGCTAGACATGCAACTTCTAATGAAGGTAAGTTGCAAGTAGAACTTATGCGTAAACGTAAGATGTTACCTAGAGTACTAGGTCAGGGGCTCGTGCTATCACGTCAAGGTGGCGGTGGTGGCGGTGGCCAAGGCGCAAGACGTGGCGCTGGTGAACAGCAACAAGAACTTGATAAACGTACCATTCGTGCCGAAATACGCGATCTTGAACAACGCATAGAAAAACTTACTCAAGAAAGAGCATTACGTAGAGAGAAACATATTAAAAATAAGGTAAAAACTGTTTCTTTGGTAGGCTATACGAACGCTGGGAAATCTACAATAATGAATAGTCTAACCAAGGCTGGCGTGTTAGAAGAGAATAAACTCTTCGCTACGTTAGATCCAGTTTCAAGAAAAATGTGGTTAGGTTTAGGTAGAGAATTTCTCCTGGTAGATACAGTAGGGTTCATATCAAGATTGCCTCATGAATTTGTTAGGGCATTTAGATCTACGCTAGAGGAAACAAAATATTCAGATCTAATATTACACGTCGTTGATGGCGCAGATCCTGATTGTACTATGCAGTTTGACGTTGTAAACGAGGTTTTGGATTCTATTGGTGTTAAAGATACACCCATTCTTGTAGTTATTAATAAAATGGATAAAGAGCGTGATGAAAGCGTTCCATTACCAACCTCTGAAAATGTTGTTATGATTAGCGCAAAGACTGGGATGGGATTATCTCTTTTAAAGGACAAGATTTCTACTATGCTTTTCGGTGGTGATTTTTAAGGAGATGAACGTGTATAGTTACGATTTAATAAAATCAAGACATAGTGTTAGAAAATATCTTAGCAAAGAGATTCCAATTGACATTGTAAACGCATTGAACGAAGAAATATCAAAATGCAATCAAGAAGGTAATCTTAATCTACAATTGGTGACAAATGACGACAATGCCTTTAGTGGAATGAAGGCTCACTATGGATTGATTACAGGTGTTAGAAACTACGTGGTCTTGGTTGGAAAACGTAGTAAAGATTTAGATGAAAGACTTGGGTATTACGGTCAACGGGTCGTTTTAAAAGCGCAAGAATTAGGATTGAATACGTGCTGGATAGGGCTTTCATTTTTATATAAGAAAACTAAAGGATCTTACGTTGTCAATAATGGCGAGGTAAAGCGCCTAATCATTGCCGTGGGATATGGCGAAAATCAAGGTCATGATCGGTTTAGTAAAAAATTTGAGGAAGTAACCATTGCATCAGAAAATGCGCTCAATGCAGACTGGTTTAAAAAGGGTGTGGAGTACGCACTTCTAGCCCCAACTGCAACCAATCAACAAAAATTTGTATTTGAAGTATTAGATGAAAACGTGGTAGACCTTAAGAATGGCACCGGGTTTTTTTCAAAGGTAGACAAAGGGATAGTCAAATTGCATTTTGAAATAGGTGCAGGAAAGCATAATTTCACATGGAAAAATAAATAGGGAGATATTAAAATGAAGGTTTTAATTATTAATGGAAGTCCAAGAGTTGACGGAAATACGACGTTGGCAGTTGAAGAACTTGTAAAGACTTTTAGAGTAGAAGACGTAGAAACAGAAGTAATACAAGTTGGTGGGAAAGATGTTCGTGGGTGCATAGCCTGTCTAAGTTGTGCTAAAACCGGCAAATGCGTTTTCAATGATATAGTTAACGAAGTTTCTCAAAAACTAAAAGAAGCAGATGGTATGATAGTTGCTAGTCCTGTATATTATGCTCAAGCAAACTCTACCCTTGTTTCATTGCTAACAAGAACGTTTTATAGTTCAAAGTTTGATAAATCTATGAAAGTTGGTGCATCTGTAGCAGTTGCAAGAAGAGGTGGATGTTCGTCAACTTTTGATGAACTGAATAAGTTCTTTACAATAAGTGGAATGCCGGTTGTGTCTTCACAATACTGGAACTCTGTACACGGCAAAGATAAAGGACAAGCCGAAGAGGATCAAGAAGGCTTACAAACGATGAGAGTTCTTGCAAGAAATATGACTTTCTTAATGAAATCTATTGCCCTTGGAAAAGAGCAATTCGGGTTGCCTGAAAAAGAAACACGTATTTACACTAATTTTGTGAAATAGTATCCCTAAAAATTGTGAATGGATACCTAAAATAAGTAAAATGCGATATAATAAAAGCCACCTAAAAGGTGGCTGTTTTTTTAAAAAAGTGTGCGCCCACTCCGATTAGCCTTACCGAATCGGCACGTGCGTAGGTGACTACTCCAAAGCTACCTCGTGGCACATTCCAAAAATCGCTTAGTGCTGCTGCGGTCAAGCTCTGACACGGTTCACGACCCGAAATTGCATAAGACCTTGGTATCAACATTCCTTGCGCACGTCGGCTTTCCATAAAACTAACCTCGGTGGGTGGTCTATCCTGCTGTAGCGGGTTGCAGGTTACAGG